>CAIPVD010000265.1 GCA_903868375.1 uncultured delta proteobacterium | reverse complement strand
CATAACGACAAGCCTTGACTTTGGCCGCTGGCCTTCCGGCAGATCGCCGTATTTCATCGGAATGATCCATTCGCTTATTATCTTGGAACGGATCATCGCCTGATATTTTACGTATTCAGGGTCGTCGATTGGTACGCGCAGCGGTTTGTCGCTGGTGCCGTATTTATAACCTTCGCCAGGATTTTGTATCTGCGCCGCCTCCGGCTGAATAACGCGTTTCTTAAGTTGTTTGTCTATCTTGGAAAGAGCGTCCTTCATCTTCTTTTGCTCTGGCGTTAATTTCTTTTCAGGTTTTTCCTTTGCAAGGTCGGCCTTCTTCTTTGCTGGTTCCGCCATTTTTTCCTTGGACGGTTTCGTTTCTTCTTTTTGCTCGAGCATCTTCTTCTGCTCCTCTATCGTGCTCTTCGGCAGCGCTTCGGATTGTTTCATTCCGGTTTCTATCTCTTCGCTGGTGCCGCGAGGGAGTTCCACCCAGACCATATCCATGGGGCGATTACCGAACGGCCATTTTATGGACGGGGATATCGCAAGAAATATTATGAACAAGATGTGGGCGATTGCCGAATAGAAGATCGGGCGCTCGATGGTCGGAATTTGCCGCGGCGTGTACATTTTATCAGTTCGTCTTCTGTTTTTCCGGTTGCGTGACCATTCCAATGCGCGCCACGCCTGCGTTCTTTGCAAGCGACATTACCTTAACGACCTCGCCGTACAATATATCAGTGTCCGCTTTAATAAAGAGGTCCTTCTTTTCTTTGTTCTTGTAAACGTCGTCGAGTTTCTTTTCCAAGAAGCCGATGGTAACGGGAGTTGGGTCGTCGCCCACGAAAATATCGCCACTGTGGCGCATGGTAAGTACGACATCGG
The DNA here is from genome assembly GCA_903868375.1 of uncultured delta proteobacterium. Taxonomy (GTDB): domain Bacteria; phylum UBA10199; class UBA10199; family 1-14-0-20-49-13; genus CAIPVD01. The sequence goes on along the minus strand of CAIPVD010000265.1, from coordinate 9,506 downwards.
TCTTTTCCTTCGACATCGCCTGCGACGCCGCCTGCGGCAGATTTACGTCTAGCCCCTGCTGCATAAGCGGTGTTGTGATCATGAAGATGATAAGCAGCACCAGCAAAATATCGCAGAACGGAATAACGTTTATCTCCGCAAGAGGCTTGTTTCTAACGTGGTTGTTCGTGCTCATCTAAAATTCTCCTTCTCTATCCTGTTCATTAGATCGGCGGAGAATTGGGAGATGTCGCGCGAGAGAAGCCTTATTTTATTCACGAAAAAGTTGTAGAAGATAACGGCAGGTATTGCCGCCGCTAAACCAATTGCAGTTGCGATAAGCGCTTCGGCGATGTGCGGGCCGATAACGGATATTGTAGATGCTCCGCCGGTGCCAAGTTTCCAGAAGGCGGTTAAAATTCCCCAAACGGTTCCGAACAGCCCGATGAAAGGCGCAACGCTTGCGGTTGTCGCAAGGAACGGAACGTAATATTCAAGTTGTTCTTCTTCTTCTTCGGTCGTTCTAGCCACGTCGCGCTTGATGAATTCCAGGTTCTTTGCGTTCTGCGGATCGCGAAGAGAAGCGATGCCGCTCTTAAAGATATTGAACACCGGGCTTTTCTGAAACGCGCCCTTTGCGATGAGGTTTTCAAGCGAACTTGCATGCCAGAAGGCGTAAAGAAAATTGTGCGTGCGCTTTTTGTATTTCTTTAGTTGGCGGTGCTTCATTATAATGATAGCCCACGAAACGATCGAGAACATGAAGAGGAGCAGCAGGGCAACCTTAACGACGATATCCGCCTGCCAGAACAGGTATATCATGTGATGGTTGGTGCTAATATCCGACGCCTCCACCGTGGAAGGCATGGCCGCTACTTCGAACAAAAACGCTGATAACATACTAACCATATGATTTATCTCCTTGTTTTATATTATTCTTACTTGGCGGCAGGCATAATCTATCAAAACGGCGAACATGTCAAGTCCGCGGGTATTCTTTGTTGTGTCATTGCGAGCCCCGAAGGGGCGTGGCAATCTCACAAATTTAAGCGAAAAAAAACACGCAACTTATTTTGCGGGCTGACGATAAGGACAACATGGCAAGTATAGGTGCGCCAGTAGCGATATTTATGTCTCCGACAGTAACGGGAACGGCGGAGGTTTTGCAGTCGTTTACTTACACGTCCGCTTCGGTGTTTGGCGGTTTAAGCTTGGATGAAATGAACGCGCGCGTTCTGTTCGGCCAGCAGTTTGGCCCCGTTGTCGTACCTATCACGCCGCCGATGTATAGATATGTAACAGAATCTGCGAACGGTTCGGAAGTAGAAAGAAGGCCGCATGAAGTTAATGAGCCGGTGATTCTTGCGGCCGGTGTTCAAGGTGAAGGCCGCCAAGGTGTAAGGGCGCCGGCATATTTGAGCGCCGAAGATCGCAAACAATGGGATAATCACGTGCAATGGGTATTTGACGGTGCCAAAGCATATGGGAAAAAGTACTCCAATATGGGTCTCACCGCAGATGATTTTGGGGAGGTCGGTTATCTAGCACTGCTAGAAGCGTGGGGAAATAGAGATGCTAATAAGGGAAATTTTGATGCTTATGTTCGTAAAATACTAAGTGGACGTTTTTTAGACGAGGTTCGGCGTGAATTGAGGAGATCAAAACAAACGGTTCCCTTATGTGCACCTTCAGAAGAGGGAGAGGAAGATTCTCTTGTACGTAAGATTGAAGATCCATCATCACCCGATCCGCTACGTGAGGCTGGGCGTGCGGAATCTAATAAACTATTATCGGCAGCAATGTCCGAGCTTACTCCAAAAGAGAGAATGGTTATAGAACTAGAATACTTTGAGGGGTTAACTATACCGGAAGTCGCTGCTAAGATGAAATTGTCCGAAACCCGTGTACGTGAAGTCAAAGGAAAGGCTATGTACAAATTAAGGTTAATGTTGGCACCAGTTCCTGGAATTACCGAGGAACAGGAGCGATTTCTTGAAGCACAAGTAGAGGCCCATCGCCAGAATGTTGTACAAGGGTTGCCAAACTTTGGGGATCAGCTTAGACCTCGTCAAAGAGAAGTCTTGAGATTAAGATATATTGATGGATTAAGTAATGTGAAGATTTGCGTTAAGTTAGGAATAGATTTTGATACGATGATAAAAATTGAAGCATTTGGGATTCAAATCTTGGCTAAATTAGCCGCTATGGAGAGGCGTAGGAGAAGATAAAACATGGCAACGCTCGTACCTTTAAATCTTCTTTCAGGAATTCCAATCGCTGCCGGTAGCACGGTGCAGACTTACACGTCCGCTTCGCTTTTTGGCGGATGGAATCCATATGAAACACCAACTCTTGCGGCGTTCAATAAACAATTTGGCCCCGTTTCCGTACCTGTCACGCCGCCGATGTATCGATATGCGGTAGCATCTGATGGTGGCGAAGAAAGAACGCAAGTTCCGGCTAGAAAAAATGATGCCGGCCTAAAATTAACAGATATCGATCAGGAAAGATTTAATCTGCTAGTCGGGTTTGATTCGAAACCCAAAACGCCCGAAGGGCTGGCAGAATTTAAAGATGTCCTGGACAGTATCGAGCAAGCCGCGCGCGCTGGAACTATCCGAATATACGATCTTCTAGGCATGGCTGCTTACGGGAGCGATCTGGTAAACGATGCGATCTTTCAAGCAGCGCTTCGAGGCAATCCGCGGATCGTTACATCTGGAATGGTCGACCCAATAGCTAGAGATCTTCTTGGCGAAGAAGATGAAGAAAATGAGTTTTTCGACTCATGTGATCTAGCCGACCAGGTGAATAGGGCGTGGCGTTACTTGATGGCGATCTCCAGCAATGCGCCGACAGCCATTTCAGTTTATGCTTTCAAGACGCTTGTTAAGGCTACGAAAAACTTCATGCGAACCGAAAGAGAGACTAGCGGTTTTGGTAACGAAGATATTATGGGTGGACAGGATATATTATTGAATCTTCGGAATGCTCCTGCACATTACGCAACATTAATAGTCCAAACGCTAATTGATAAAGATATTCTCCACTGGCTAATTAACGAAGAGCATCAGCGAAGCGAAGAACAGTTCGATAGATGGGAAAGAGACTTGGGTGTAATGGCAGATCTGGATGCGGCCGAGAGAAAGGCCATTGCGGCCGTAACGGAAATGGGTTTGATTCCAGTGGGGCCAATGGCGATGACCACTCCTGTTGGAACGGGCCTGTTCGAATTGGATAATGTGGTCTTTGGAGAAAGCCGTAATATCCATAGGGCAATGCTCGAAGATCTGTTGAGGCTTCGCCCCGAAAAAGACGACTATTTCCCGCCCGCAGTCCTAAATGAAGTTGCAAAACATCTTAAAGGACCGAATCGTGCCGGAGCGTTGAGATTCTTAAAGACTGTCGCAGGTGAAGATATTAATTTGATCTTAGCGGTTTCGGAAACCATCGGCGAAGATATCGGCCAAGTAATAGGATTGAAAGAAGTCAAAGCCATCGATTACCAGGCCATGGTTCAGAATAAAGAGAAATATGGCGTTAGAAATCTATTCACCGCGTGGGCAATTGGAAGGAATGAACTAACCGCAGCTCAACGAGTTGACATTCATAAAATTGAAGAGATGTGTGTGAAGGATACTCCAGCCGTAACTTATCGTGCTATCTCTGCTTATCTTGCAGGACGTTCCCCGTGGAGATTTGCGGACCTTGAGCGTCTTTGGAATGCACCTCTTTTCAAGAACTGCCAGATAGAATATACTCAAAACCTAAAAAGAATACTAAGCCTACGCGGGAAAAATAGAAAAAAGTTCCTAGTTCTTGCTGAAAGCCCCGGGAAGTTGCGAAAGATGATGGGATGGGAAATAGCCATTCCGCGCTTTATGACAGTAATGAAGCATCTTAAGGAATTGATGACAGTGCCACTTATCGAATTAACTGCGCGGCTAGATATTTTGAAGGGCTGCCCGGTTGTCATAACCAACAATAAAGAACTGGTGCTAGCGCTTGCCGAAAATGATAGAAGCGAGTTCGTTAGGAGAGTTGAGGCACTGCTCGCCGCTGCCGAATTCGATTTGCATATTTCTTATGGGCTGAAAGATCGCGTTGAAAAGGTATATGAGACCGCGCTTAAGATCTCAACCGGCGTTGATCTAAGTGAGGCAAGAACCAAGAAGGCTGAACTGGTGCTGCTAATGGCCGCGCAACTGCTTGGTGTTTCGTTATTTACCGCAGATAAGGAATCCATCGGAAAGGCTTATCATCTAGCCGCCAAAAGATATTACCCAGACTACTTACATCAAGACGACGCCGGAGCGACCGAAAAATTCCAGGAATTTAGGGCGGTGGTCGAGGCTTACCTTGGCGTGCTTGAAGAACATCTAACCGGCAGCTCTCTTCCAGACGCACAGGCCAAACTTTTGCCCGAGCCACCAACCGAGTAACTTATAAAATCCCTTTGACTTATCGCTCCCTTTGTAGATATCCCTAGCCACGAAATGAACAGATCTATAGGCATATTCGATTCAGGCGTAGGCGGCCTAACTGTATTTTCTGCAATTAGGCGCGCGTTGCCACATGAATCGCTCATTTACTTGGGCGATACCGCGCGCGTTCCGTACGGCACCAAGTCCGCCGAAACTGTAATCAAATATTCCATCCAGAACGCGCATTTCCTGGCGCAGCGCGGAATTAAGGCGCTGGTCGTTGCGTGCAACACATCTTCGGCCTATAGCCTCGAGCATCTCCGCAAGACAGTAGATGTTCCGGTGATAGGCGTTATCGAACCAGGAGCCAAGGCTGCACTTGCAAAGAGCAAGACGAAACACATCGGCGTGATAGGAACGTCGGCGACCATCGGCAGCAATGCATATGCAAGGCTCTTAAAAGAATATGAACCGAATGCCCGCGTTGTAAGTCTCGCCTGTCCGCTATTTGTCCCGCTTGTGGAAGAAGGCTGGACAGACACCGAAGTCACAAAACTCACCGCGAAAATTTATCTGGAATCGTTTCGGAACGAGAATATCGATACGCTAATACTCGGCTGCACGCATTATCCATTGCTTAAGAGTGTTATTCAGGAAGTGGTAGGCTCTGGTGTCGCCCTTATAGATTCGGCGGAGACTGTGGCTGAATCCGTGAAGGATGAACTCGCGAAGAATGGGCTGCTTATTAACGGCAACGCTCGCCCAAGTTATCAGCTATATGTTACGGACCTGCCGGCGCGCTTTGAAGCGGTGGCGTTGAATTTCCTGGGGAAAGGCATCCCGCCGGTAAAAAGAGTGGAGTTATAGTTGCGCATAAACTGATTCGGTGGTATATTATTTCCATATTATGTCTCGAAAGAAGATCCTTCTAGCCGTTTTTTTCCTTGTTTCACTTGGTTTTTCAGGCAAGGCATTTTCGCTTTCGGAAGATGGCTACAAAGAACTTCACATACTTTCCAAGGTTTTAAGCCAGGTAGAAAAGAACTACGTCGATGAAGTTGATGATGGCGTGCTGGTCAGAAACGCTATAAAGGGGATGCTCTCTGGCCTCGATCCTCATACGGTCTTCATGCCGCCTTCGGCTTACAAAGAATTGAAGGTCGATACGTCCGGAAAGTTCGGCGGTATCGGCGTTGAAGTTTGGTTCAGAGACGGCGTTCTAACGGTTGTTGCCCCCATCGAAGGTTCTCCAGCTGAAAAAGCGGGGCTTAAAACCGGCGACAAGATACTTAAGATAGACGGAGTTTCCACGAAAGATTTCGACCTTTCCGATGCAGTTATTAAAATGCGTGGCAAGATCGGTTCGAAGGTTACGCTGACCATTATTCGCGACGATGCAAAACATCCGATAGATATCGCGGTTGCAAGAGAGATAATAAAAATTCCAAGCGTTCGCGCCGAAATTCTCGAGAACGAATATGGCTACGTAAAGATCAGAAGCTTTCAGGAACGAACGGCGAAAGATCTTGCGAAGCAGCTCGATAAGTTCGCGAAGGCAAACGCACTTAAAGGTTTAATGCTCGACATGCGCGATAATCCTGGCGGACTCTTGGATCAAGCGGTCGAGGTGGCAGATTTATTCCTTGATAAGGGAATAATTGTTACGACTGAAAGCAGGGGCAAAGAGATCGACAGACGCGAGGCAAGTTCAGGCAAAAAACAGGAAAACTATCCCATAATAATACTCGTGAACGGCGGAACCGCATCTGCCTCGGAGATCGTTGCCGGCGCATTGCAGGACCATGCAAGGGCTGTAGTGCTTGGCACGCAGACATTTGGAAAGGGTAGCGTTCAGACGGTAATAGAAATGGACGACGGAAGCGCGCTTAAGCTAACCATCGCACTTTATTTTACACCCAAGGGCAGATCGATCCAGGCGCAAGGCATCACTCCAGATATAGTTGTGGAAGATCAGCCGCCAGATACGACCGCCAAAGAAAATAAGCAGCAGCAGATCAGAGAAAAAGACCTGCCCGGCCACTTAGAAGTACCTGCAGATAAGCTTGAATCGTCGAAGCCTTCGAAGGTGATCTCTGGAAATACAAAGATCGACTACCAGAAAAAGGCCGCGCTCGACTATTTAAAGAGCTGGGAGATATTTAAGAGCGGCTCTCAAACTGATAGCGCCAAGTAATTTGACAGGGTTCATTTTGACCCGCTAAGCCGTTTTTTAACTCAAAATATTCAGTTATATCAATCTGTTAAACCTCACGTTCTGTGGCATGTTTCTTGCTTAATTGTCTTCCCGGGAAGCAAATATGAAGAAATTTGGCAAATTCATCACCATTGTTTTGATAGCCCTTGCGGTGCAGATCGCCGTGCCACATCCAAGTTTTTCTGCAAATACCGTAAGTGTAACCGAAAATCAAGAAACGGTAGATGCTGGTGTTTTGTCGTGGCTTACCCAACCGTTCAAATCGTTTATCGGTTGGATAGCAGATCTCCCGAATAAAGTTGCGAAGGCTATTTCAATCGATAAAAAACCGGATAACGGCGAAACGAAATTTGCATCCAAAAAAGAGGCGGACATAGCGGCACCTAAAGATTGGGAGACGGCGCCAGCGGTGACGGTGCAGCCTGCGACCGTAGTGGACCAGGCTCCAGTTCCATCGCCGGCCCAAGAGACAGTTCCTTCTGTGCCGGAGCCGGTTAAGGTCGAAGTTGTAACGACCAAAGTTGCATCACCTGTGGAGGAAGCGCCTGTAAATAACGAGGTAGCGACTAGGTCAGCCATACCTTCGGTTACGGTAAGGACTTCGTCTGCCATCGACCTTTCCACTCCAAGAGTCGAGCAACAAGTTCCCGTTGTAGTTCGGGAAGCCGCTGAATCGAGAGTGGAACCGAAAGTTGATAAAGTAGAGGCATCGACGACGAATGTCGAAACCAATAATAATGTAGCGGAAAATAATACACCGGAGCCATCGGCACAAGTTGCAGCAAATGATATTCACGATGGAACGGTTTCAGCGCCGCCAGCAGCCAGCGGTGTCTTGCTGAATACCCAGTATGCTTCAGCGATCACATCATATAGGGCGGGAGGTGCCGCTTCTGTTGTTCCGCCAGCTGTGCTTCCTCCGGCAGTTGTTGCCGCAGGCACTTACAGGGCACCGGCATTAAAAATTCCGCCTGCGATCTTTTTACAGCACATACCTACCGGCACTTCAGACAGTTCAGCCGCCTCTGGTGGTGGTTCGCAAGGTTCCGATACCGCTGCGGTAGGCACTGCAAGGGTTTTTGTCCCAAGGTTGATAGGGGCGAGTGCATCGATCAATTCGGGTTTGCTCGTCAACGCTTCAGGATGCAAGGATAGTGTTACGGATATCGACGGTGTAGTGCAAAATATCGCACCAAGTGCAGATGAAAATTATCTTATTATAGTAACCGGCCAATCGAAGAAATTTGCAATGTCGGTTTGCAGTGGCGATATCGTTGAATGTGGCACGCCTTTGGCCAATCGGCCATTGGTGGCAGCCTGTTCGACTTCCGTTGCGTTAGCAAGGCAACCGCAAGACCCATGCGCCTTTGGCACGATAGTAGGCAGCGATGTAGCATATGTTTGTAACGAAAAGACGGTGTACTTAACAAAGAATCAAAAAGTTAATACAGATGTTGTTGCGAGCGACGCCTCCGGCCAGCCTCTCCCTGAAACGTGCGTAATAGAAAAGATAACGCCTGCGGACGGCCAAGCTCCGTCTGTCAGCATCTCATGTGCTGCAGCTCAAAAGACCCAATTCTAAATTTTCGGTTTTTCTTGCGTTTTCCCCAATCTTTTTATAGAAGCCAACACCGAATAAACCAACTAGGAGGAGATTAAATGAAAAGGCGTATAGGGATACTGACCGGCGGCGGCGATTGCCCGGGGCTTAATGCTGTTATTCGCGGCGTCGTTTGGCGTGCGAGCCAGTTTGGCGATCAGGTAATCGGCATCAAAAACGGCTGGGCGGGGCTCTTAACTTGCGAAACGATAATGTTAGATAGAAAGAGCGTTGGCGGTATCTTGTACCGTGGTGGCACGATTATCGGAACGTCAAGAACGAACCTGTTCAAAGAAGAAGGAACGGCAAAGCTTGCCATTAAGAATATCGCAAAGATGGGCCTTGATGTTATCATAGCCGTTGGTGGCGAGGATACCTTGGGCGCAGCTTACAAACTTTCACGGAAAAAGATACAGGTGGTCGGAGTTCCCAAGACGATCGATAACGATCTGCCCGGAACCGACTTCACATTTGGTTTTGATACAGCTATTTCTATTGCGACCGAAGCTATCGACAGGCTTCACACAACTGCCGAGTCTCACAATCGTGTGCTGGTCGTCGAAGTGATGGGCCGTCACGCCGGATGGATCGCTGCATATTCGGGGCTAGCCGGTGGAGCCGATGTGATCCTCGTTCCAGAATATCCGTTCACGATCGAAGAGGTCTGCGAAGCAATAAGGCGCCGCCACGATGCAGGTAAATTCTTCAGTATCGTTTGCGTTGCCGAAGGCGCGCAGATGGTCACAAAGAAAGGCAAAGAAGTTATTCTTTCTTCCAAAGGCAAAGATGCATTTGGCCACGTTCGCCTTGGCGGAATTGGGCAGGTATTAGCAGAAAAGATCGAAGCGGTGACGGGTTACGAGACCCGTGTAACGGTGTTGGGCCACATTCAGCGCGGCGGAACTCCAACTGCGCACGACAGAGTTCTTGCCACTCGCTATGGAGTTGAAGCCATGAACTGCGTTGAAGACGGTGACTTTGCTAAAATGGTAGCCCTGCGCGGTACAGATATTGTCCGGGTACCATTAAAAACTGTCACAAAGAAGATAAGAACGATCGACAAGGATTTCTACAATCTGACGAAGGTGTTTCAGTACTAGATATGTGAAGAACGCGCATCTCGCAGGTCTGTAGCTTCAAGACCTGTGACATGATCTTTTCCGAAGTCGATGAAGCTAGAGCGCTCTACATCCTTGTAGGTGGTGTCGTGAATCTCGTTAAGTATTCCTCTTCCGGCGCACGGTTATCCAATGTTAAAAAAATATTCTCGGGAACTACGGCGGTGCTT
>CAIPVD010000264.1 GCA_903868375.1 uncultured delta proteobacterium | reverse complement strand
ATCACCGCAGTGATCGCTCATTAAAAGTTCGATGCAGGCCTTTCGGCTTTCTCTGATGCGAGGCGAATCCGTTGTGACCTGCATCTCGGCAGAGGCAAGTAACGCACACGATGGAGCCAGGTTGGGGCGGCCTTTAACTTCGACAACGCAGATGAAGCATGAAGTGAATGGTGCGGTATCTTTCATGTAGCAAAGAGTTGGGATCTTAAAACCGTTTCGCTCCGCCACTTGAAGTATCGTCTCGCCTTCCGTCGCTTCGCATTGCTTCCCGTCTATGGTAATGAAGAATTTGTGGGCCATAATATCTCCGTTAACTCACAATTATCGCATCGAACTTGCACGTTTCCATGCATGCGCCGCACTGCGTGCAGCATTCCTGGTTTATCGTGTGCGGTTTTTTCTTTTCGCCGGTTATCGCGCCGACCGGACAATTCTTTAAGCATGCGCCGCAGCCGCAGCATTTTTCCATCGTTATCGTATATTCTATTAGGCTTCTGCAGACGCCAGCCGGGCATTTCTGGTCTTTGATATGCGCTTCGTACTCGTGCCTGAAATATTTAAGTGTGGTCAGAACAGGATTCGGCGCTGTCTGCCCAAGCCCGCAAAGCGAAGTGGTTTTTATCTTTTCTGCCAGGTCTTCGAGCAATGGAATGTCCGAATCGCGGCCTTCGCCCTTACAAATGCGCTCTAAGATTTCCAGCATCCGCTTTGTGCCGATGCGGCAGAACGTGCATTTTCCGCACGATTCATTCTGCGTGAAATTCAGAAAGAAGCGGGCGATATCTACCATGCAGGTGCCGCTATCCATAACTATCATGCCGCCGCTTCCCATTATGGCGCCGGTTTTTCCAAGCGCATCGTAATCGACCGGCGTGTTCATGAGTTCCGTCGGTATGCATCCACCCGACGGCCCGCCCATTTGTACCGCCTTGACCGGCTTGCCGGTTGAAGTTCCGCCGCCGACGTCGTTGATGATCTCTGCAAGCGTAATGCCCATCGGAACTTCGACAAGCCCGCCGCGTTTTATCTTTCCTGCAAGTGCAAAGACCTTCGTCCCTTTGCTTTTTTCTGTGCCGAATGCAGCATACGCTGCGGCGCCGTTATTTATTATCCACGGAATGTTCGCGAACGTTTCGACGTTGTTTATGTTCGTCGGCTTTCCCCAAAGTCCCGCGTTGGCGGGGAAGGGCGGGCGGATGCGCGGCATGCCGCGGCTGCCTTCGATAGATGCGATGAGCGCGGTTTCTTCTCCACAGACGAACGCGCCGGCGCCTTCCTTAATATGAATGTTAAAGTTGAATCCAGATCCTAAAATGTTATTTCCGAGCAAGTTCTTTGCTTCACCGTCGGCGATTGCTTTATATAAACGTTTTACTGCGAGCGGATATTCCGCACGGCAATAAATGTAGGCTTCGGTAGCACCTATCGCAAAACCTGCAATTACCATTCCTTCCAGCACGCGGTGTGGATCGCTTTCTAGCACGCTTCTGTCCATGAACGCGCCTGGGTCGCCTTCGTCTGCGTTGCAAATGACATATTTCTGGTCGCCTTTCGCTGCGCGCGCGAAGTTCCATTTCATGCCAGTAGAGAAACCTGCGCCGCCACGCCCGCGAAGGCCTGATTTCGTAACATCTTCGATGATGGCCTCTGGCGTCATCTTCAAGGCCTTGGGGAGTGCGGTGTAGCCGCCAGCACGCATGTAGTCGTCGATATTTTCCGGATCTATTTTTCCGCAATTTTCAAGTACGATACGCTTTTGCTTTGCGAGATACTGCCCCTCTGAAGAATCGGCCTTGGAAATATCTATTAACCATTCGTTATGAACCTTATTTTGGCCGATGTGGTCGGTTAGGACCTTCTTTGCCTTGTTGAGGTCTAGGCCCGAATACATCCACGAATTACCTTTGCGGTCCTTTAACTTGACGAGCGGTTCCTTGTGGCAAAGTCCCATGCATCCGGTAATAGTTATCTTCGTCGGCAGTTTGTATTCTTTTACTGCGGCGTTATAAAGTTTGTGGATATCTTCGGCGCCAGATGCGATGCCGCAACTTCCAAGTCCGATGATTACTTCGCTGATGGTAATGTTCGCCGCAGGTTTCCAATCGATGCCTTCCAACAAGTTCTTAGTTATGCACTGGCAATTTTTGAGATGATTATCTACCGCTTTCGGCGCCTTTGT
>CAIPVD010000263.1 GCA_903868375.1 uncultured delta proteobacterium | reverse complement strand
TTGAATCGATAACTCTCTCCGCAGATGCCAATTACGCACCGCTTTTCGGAACAACGCCAGAGCTATACAAACGCGCAGAGGGGATCAGAAATGTTTCGTGGGCGGCATCCCTCGGGCGAGAGCTGAACCTTGCGCTGCAAGACCTATACAACATCCATGCAAGGCTCATGGGCTACGAAGTAAAGCAGAATGGCGATAAGGCAAAGATAGAAGAAGCCCTATCTCAAAAACTAGGGCACATATTGGAAACCTATAAGGACCGGTTCGCACCGGAAAAAAGAGGCCAATTCAAAACGGCGATGGATTCGCTCCGATGGGCCATCTACAAGGAAGACACTGCAAAGGTGGAAACTTTGACCGGAGAAATAAAGCGCATGGTGGTTGAACAGCTCGGAGGCTCTAAAACGGCGTTGCTTGAATATCCTAACCTTGCAGGTTTTGCCAAGACGCTGCGAAGAACATCTGTGGAGGAACTTAAGAAGAGCTCCAAAAGCGGTGCCACACAAGAAATGCGTGCCTTCGTATCCGCCTGGGGCGGGTCCCGCGACCACAGGCCCCAACTTGAAAGCGCGCGTGCACTTTGGGCAGACGGTTCTTACGAACGCTCACTTGCCGAATATGAAGCTCTTGCCAACGAATTCAGCATCGATGCAAAGACTCGCATCGAAGCGCTTTCAGAGCTGGCATCCAAGGCCTATGAAAAAGGCGAAACGCTCCGCTGCGCAAGGGCACTCGACAAAATAGATTACGTTGTACTGAACGGCGCCACGATCCCAAATGAAGCCAAAGAATCTTTAAAGAACACCTTCAGCGCCGCGCAGTCAAACCCTTCGCTACGGATACCCGTTAATCTACGGAGAGAGGTTGAAGAGGCAGCACCGAAAATAATACCAGATAAGCAAATTTTGAACGCAAAGGCAGATGCAAGATTCGGTAAGCTTCCGCTACCTATCCAAGAAAAACTAGTACTCCTATCCGAGAGCTGGGCAAGTGGAGAGCTATTCGGATACGACATTAATTTCCTGGTCCGCATATCGACATGTAGGAGCAGGTCGGATGTGCTCGGCATACTCGAAGAAACGCATTCCGGCGTCCTTTCCTACGGTGAAAAGGCCGAAGAGCTGAACGCCTTGATGCACTTTGTGAACCGCTCAATGAAAATCACAGAACCGCTAGCCCGCTTTGGAATGCTGGAAAGAGGTGTCCAGTCAAAGCTCAAAACCCTCATCAACCGGTGGGAAGGCGAAGAATTTGACAGGACGTTGCTCGAGCGTGCGGCACTTTTCACACCAGAAGAGCTAAAGGAAATATTTGGATACAACGACCGCTCCGACCTTTTCTGGCGAGCGATAGAAGATTTCCGCGCTTCGGCACAAATAATAATTGAAGTGTCAAAGCCTGCAAAGTCCGAAGTTCCGGCACCAGCTACATCGACAGAAAAAACGTATAGGCCTTCCGAAACTATCGATGAGATGTCTTTTCTGCCCAAGTATGTAAAGGGCGCAAAGCAGACATACCGCTTCTTAAAAGGATTCGGCGATGAAGTGGCGGGCCCTGCCGTCGCAGGAGCCGCGTCATTCTTGACGGCTGGTGAGATAGTAAAGTTGATCCTTCGTCGGGAACCAAAGAATCAGCTTGAAGCGACGATCTATGGATACGACGTCGTCGGCACCGGATCGCTGATCGACCAAGGCCTTCAAAAGGGTATACAATATTTCATCTGGAACGGCGGCACCAATGCGATGCCAGCCGCATTCAGTTTCGGCAACTTCGCCAGCGGTATGGGTTTAAGTATGACGGTCTATCGAGGCGTGAGCGGATTGTCGGAACTTATCGGCATCGAAGACAAGCTAGGCAAGCAGATAGGCCCATTTGCGACAAAAGACCTGGTTGGCCTTGTGGGAACGGGAATTACGTACGGTTCGGCAAAGCCATTACTTGCGAAATTTGCTCCGGCAGTAGCTGCCGACATGGTGCGCCGTGAAGCAGCAACCGCCACACTTAAATCTACTGGAGGAAAATTTCTGTACATGTCTTCATGGTCATCATCCGCAATGGCTATAACGCGCGCACTAAAGGTCGCAGGTACGGCATTGTTCGTGACCGACGCGGCAACCAGCCTTGTGAACGGAGCTGCAAGCTTGAATGACACCGCAGAGGAAGGATATGCGGTAAGAGAATGTTCTAGCCAAATAGGAATGCCCGGCGCCTCTTTCTTGCTTCCATCTTTTTATAGCGTCCTGTGCAGGGCTTATGCCGGCGGAGGCATAAAAAAATACGGGCAAATATTAAAAAGAAGGAACGATGCAAGGCTCGCAGACGTTTTCATGACTGGCGCCGCAAATAATATATTAAAAACATTTTCTGCAACGATGCAACGGTCGCTAGCAGGCGGCTCACAAAAGAAGCTGAACGAAATACTCGAAGAGTCGCTTAGATACAACTTGGGCGACCTGCAACAATGGGAATCAGAGAAAATGAACTCTGCCGTTCAGTGGCTTTTCAAAATTGGGGCCATAGAAAATGGGCATGTGAAGGACGCGAACGCGGTCGCTTACTGGCTTGAACCTTATCTAGTTGAAACGATAGTGAGGATCGAAGATTCGTTCCAGCAGGCCATTAACGAAGATGCGTCGCTAGGGCAAGATACCTCTTCCCTTGAGCGTTCAATGTCCCAGCTCAAGATCTACAAGGAAGAGGCCAAGACCATGGCGCAGAAATATTATCCCGTTCGCAGCGACGGCATCTGGCCAACGCAACTCCATTGACCTTACTTAGAACGTATAGACAAAGTCCGAGAAGATAACGTTCGCACCGGATGAGCCGCTATTTTTGTAAGTCGTTCTCATGTAATTGTATTCAAGGCCAAGATAGAACGGCTTGACCGGCCAGTATTTGAAATTGCCGAAGGCAATCTGATTCCTTGAAATGTTGCTCGACGCCCCTGCCGTGCCGACCACGATATTTCCCTTATTTCTCATGTCGTCGATGGCGTAGCCTACGTTCGTCTCGAACTTTTCGCACCAGCTGCTGGTCACTTGCCCCCAAATTGCAAGGTTCTTTATCCTGGAGCCGACACCGGCATATGTGAGAAAATTGCCCAAGTCTTGGCCGTACTGCACCTCGCCCGCGACCTTTAACAATTTATGGAACGGAACTGATAAGCTTCCTGCTAGGCCTAGCGTCTTATCGTTTGAAGAATTGATCCTATTGTCTCCGCCAACGCCCGAAACTGCAACTATCAAGTCGCCGTTCTTCATCTTTCTGTTGAACTGAACGAGCGCCTCGCCGTACGGAATGCCGCTATCAACTCCGCCGTTCATCAGATCGTCCGTATTGGCGGGATGATTCGCACTGACCGCAAATTTGATGTTATTAATATCCCCGACCGGCATATTATATGTGAACCTGATCTGCGGACGACGAACGCCCATATTTCCCTGGAACCAGAGGTTGCCGCCCAAGCTTAACGTGTTCGTATTGAGAGGCGAGAAGATATCCCAGTTCTGGCCAAATAGTACCTGCCAGGCCTTACCGTCGAGGTCGAACGAGAAGAGCCTAATGCGTGGGAGCGGCGAAATACCGTAAGCGGTATTATTTAAGACATTTAAAAAATCCATTTCAAAGATGCCGGCAAGCTTCACGTTTTCGGAAAGCTGCGTGCCGAGCCACCTAAAGCCGATGCGGCTGTTCTGAACCGTAGCGCTGAACCACGAATCTCTTGCATGGCCAAGCACCGATTTGTCCAACACGCGCGATTCCGCAGCCGTGGAATTAGACGTTGTGTACATTCCTGTCTTTGCAGTTCCGTACCAGAGCTGCGTTGCCAAGAAGCCGTAGAACTCGATCGGAAACTTCGCCTTCATGACGCCCAACTCGCCCTGCTTATTGTCCAGCTGACCTTTCAGGTCATCTAGTTGTTTTTGAAGGCTGTCGATCTTTTGATCGACGTCGTCTGCCTTCGCAAAGCTTGCAACTGGCGCTGCAACGAAGACTGTGAATAGGACTAGAGCTACAACTCTCTTAAGCTTCATACCGTTATCCTCCAATTTGGTTTGATGTTTGCAAACCGGTAGCAAGAACATTTGCATTATGCAAGCGCAAATGTAACTGATAAACTTTGTTACTTCAATTTGAAGACCATCGGGAAAAGTTTGGTAAGCGTAATCGTTATTTTCTTGCCCTTTGTGTTCGCGAGGATCACTTCGATTCCCGGATTGAACTCGGACAATACCTGCCTACAGGCGCCGCATGGCGGAGTAAGATCGGTAGCATCGGTAACGATCGCGATACGCTTGAATTTAGCGTCGCCTTCAGAGATCGATTTAAATATTGCCGTTCGTTCCGCGCAATTGGATAGGCCAAACGATGCGTTCTCGACATTGCAACCCGTATAGATCTTGCCCTTTATCGTTTCGAGCGCAGCGCCAACTTTGAACTTTGAATATGGAGCGTACGCCTTGCTCCTGGCCGCTATCGCCGCTTTAATTAGCTTATCCATATGTTCACCTTTTTATCACAAGCTTGTCCCTCCATGCACGATAATTTTTAACTATATCGTTCTTGGATTCCAAAATCGCATCTCTAAATTTTCCGGACTGAACCAGTTCCAGCAGAAGCAGCTGCATATTGTCGTAATCGGCCTTGCTTATGAATTCTGCCGCGTAGGTTTTCTCTGCGTTATTGTGGTAATTTCCGAGCGGAAAGGCAACGCCCGCAACTGGCATATCGTTAAATTTCCAGACGCTCGCTTCACATGTGCCGCCGCCAAGAAGAGCGCGCTGG
>CAIPVD010000262.1 GCA_903868375.1 uncultured delta proteobacterium | reverse complement strand
ATTCGCCATCTGCATTCTGAAATCGAAGTTGTCAGATTAGATAAAGTTAAAACTGCTACGCTTAATTATTAACTACCTTTTTATAATTCTTATCATAATTATACATATCGCGGCGGAACTGCAGAGTGCCTGATTCATCGACCCATGAGGTGATATAGAATATGTGTATTGGTATCGGCTCGGATATGTAAACGTAAAGCTCGCTTGACCTGTCCATTTCTTTTTCTATTTTTTCGTCGGTCCATTCCGGTTTGTCCTTTAATAGATACTTTGCCAGCTCGACCGGTTTCTGAACGCGCATGCAGCCGTGGCTAAAATTGCGCGTCATTGCCTCAAATAATTTCTTCGAAGGCGTGTCGTGCAGATAGACATCGAACTTATTCGGGAAGATGAACTTGATTCTGCCAAGCGCGTTGTCGTCGCCCGGGTCCTGCACGATAAGATAATTAAAATTCGCCGTTGTTTGCTTCGACCAATCGACCGATTCCGATGGAACCTCTTTCAGTTCGCCATCCACCTTTTCAAATACCTTCATCTTGTTCTTTTTGATGAAATCCGGATGCTCGATGATCTTCGGTATATTATCTTCGACCGCTATCTTCGTGGGCACGTGCCACTTGGGACTAAAGACTATATATTTTATCTGCGCGGAAAGCTGCGGCGTTTTCCAATCGACCTTGCCATCGACGATCCTCGATTCCCAAGCGATCTTCCCGTCGTCGTAGAGGCGCGCCATAAAGTCGGGAATGTTCACGAGGACATATTTCGAATCGCGAAGGTCGTTCGCGAATCCTCTAAAGCGGTCTAAGTTCGCGGCTATCTCGAATATTCGATATTGCGGAGAGATGTTCAACGCGGCGACCGTGTAATCGCCCAGCACGCCGTCGTCTAAAAGTCCGTTCACGCGTTGGAAATCTGCAAGCGCTTTTGCAAGATCTGCGTCGAATGTTTCGCCATCGCCCATCTTTTTTAAATAACCTTCGCCTTTAAGCCTTTCTCGTAACGCCGGTACTCGTGCATCCACGTCGCCCGTTCCTATCTTTTTGCCTTTGGCGATCTTTGGCCATGTCGCGTTCTCGAATCGCTTTTTATAATCGGCGTATGCCTTCTTAAGGCTCAAGTAACGCTGGCTCTTCGGCAGCATTTCCGAAAGGGCAGCGGCGACATCGCCCTTTCCGAACGCGTTCATAAGTGTTGCGGCAACGATGGCAGATTCCTTTTGCGAATATGCACTCGGCTTATATTCGTACGGACCCAACGCGCCGTGCCGGTAATGCAATGCGATCTTAAAGAATGCGTCGGTCAGCAAGAGATCGAGTGCCGGATTTTCCTTTGTCCCGATATTTTTTGAAAGGACCGATATGTTTTCCTGGTGATAGCGTGTCGGCGGCAACCCTTCATTTGCAACTTCGCCTATCGCCTTTATCATCGATGCGATCTGCGGTGACTTTTGCCCTGTACCTGTCCAAAGCGGTTCTAAATTTCGTTCCTTGTAAAATCTCTGAACCGCCGGAGCATATTGATTCAATTCACTTTTTATCGAAAGATCGCTTGAAAACGCTTCAAAAGGCAGGCAAGCCAAAACCATTAGAATTATTAATGTTTTTTTCATAATTT
>CAIPVD010000261.1 GCA_903868375.1 uncultured delta proteobacterium | reverse complement strand
TCTTGATATTTTTTTCGTTCGCTGACATGGCACGTAATATATACCTTCTGCATTATACGTCAAGCTTAAAATCTAGAGAAATGCTCATGAAATTAGCTGGAAAATCTTGACAATTTGGCTTTGTGCTGATTAAAGTTCGTCAGCTTTTTTGAAAAATAAACAGTTAACTGGCGTGGTACCCAAATGGCTAAGGGGATGGTCTGCAAAACCATTATCTATCGGTTCAATTCCGATCCACGCCTCATTTTTATGGGGGCCTGCTCGACGCTGATGGATGCTTTGCAGTATTTTTATTTTGGCAGCGTTTCGCAATACCCCCAAACCCCCGCGCAAATCACCGGCGAAGCCGGATGATTTGCTTATTTTAAGAACGAAATTTTGATTTGCCTGGGTGGCGGAATTGGTAGACGCAAGGGACTTAAAATCCCTCGGGACTTCAATCCTGTGCCGGTTCGAGTCCGGCCCTAGGCACACTTGATATTATCCGCTTCGATACCGCCAAATTCACATGGTAAGTGTCATTGTCATGACGCGTCGGATTATCATTCTTTTGACTATAATATAGTAGAAGTGGCATTTGAGCCATCTGTGCGATATCTCAACTTTGTTGTTTTTTTTGCCCTTTTTTGTGGTTATTTTTTACCCGTTCACGCTTCCGAAATCATCATAAATACCCTTATTAATCAAGCGATTACTATATGTTTAGCGTGGCATGCTTATTGCTCCATCTGTATCATCCTTGGCAATCAATAAGAATGAATGCGAAAAACAATCATAGACGGTCAGGTAAGACAAAGTTGCTTGTTGCAGCTTTGGCGCTTATGTCGATGGCGTTTGTCTATGCTTGTGGAAACGAGAATTCTTCTCCGGTTGGTGAAGAGGTTGCACCTGGGCAGCAGCAGACCGGTTTAAGAAATCAGTTCGTTAGCAAAGACGCAGCTGCTGGGGCATGGTATAGTTCTTCGTGGGCGTACCGAAAGACGGTGACCTTTTCTTCCGACGCGGCAATCATTCCTGCAACGCAAACAAATTTCCCAGTTCTTATCAAGCTTACATCCGATGACAACCTTGCGGCAAACGCCCAATCGAGCGGTAATGACATTCTTTTTACCGATTCGGGTGGCGTAAAATTGAATCACGAAATTATATCTTACACGTCTGGTACCGGCGCTTTGGTTGCTTGGGTGAACGTTCCAACGCTGGCGGCTGGTTCTATAATCTACATGTACTATGGAAATTCGCTGGCAACGAACCAACAGAATGCGGCCGGCACGTGGAATAGCAATTACAAGGCCGTAGTACATATGAACGGTGCGAACAACTCCACGATCTTTACCGATAAATCTGCTGCGCCGCACTTAATAACAGTGACCGGCGATTCTAAAGTTTCAACGACGCAGAGCAAGATAAGCGGTTCAAGCGGCTATTTCGATGGGACTGGCGACACATTGGTTATGGCCGATAGTGAGGATTGGAACACGGGAGCTGGCGATTTTATGGTCGATTTTTGGTACAACCCATCCAACTTATCTAGCGGCAAGGCCATATTCGTACAAGGCATAAGCGGTCATTATGCCCCGATTAACCTGCAGACCAATGGCACTACGTTGCAGTTCCACATGTCATCGACCGGCAGTTCCTGGGATGTGGCAAGTTCAAAGGCGATCGGCACTTTGGCGACAGGCAATTGGTATCATGTGGCTATCTCTCGTTCGGGCAACAACATCGGTTATTTTCTAAATGGCTCCTTGATCGGAACGATAGTTTCGTCTGCGACCTTAATGAACTCCGCCGATTCACTGTACTTTGCCGGTACGAATACCGATCAGTATTCGAATGGTTATTTCGAAGAATTGCACGTAATGAAAGGCGTTGGCACAACCAACTGGGTAAAAACCGAATACGCAAATCAGAACAGCCCATCGACATTCTATTCACTTGGTGCTCACACTACGAATGCGCCTCTTTCAGAGGGAAAGTGGTCGTATCGTAGGGCTATTACGTTCGGCAACTCCAGCAAGATACCTTCCACGCAGGCAAATTTCCCGGTTTTGGTGAGCCTTACGCTGGATAAAAATCACGCATCCAGGGTAAACGGCCCCGATATTTTATTCACCGCGTCGGATGGTCTAACGAAGTTAAGTCACGAGCTCGAGTCCTACGATAATTCGACCGGTATACTGCTTGCATGGGTTAAGGTACCGTCGCTTACAGCCAGCGGGCAGATATACGTCTATTATGGAAATGCAAGCGCACTGGACCAGCAGGACAGGATCGGAGTTTGGGATAGTAATTTTAAACTCGTGTGGCACGTGCCCAACGGAACGAGCTTAACGATCAATGATTCCACCAGCAATGGTTTTGGTGGAACTAGTTCCGGTGTTACCGCTACTGCCGGTAAGATCGATGGAGGAGCAAATTACGACGGCAGCGACAGGGCTCTCCTTTCAAATAGCAATCTCACAGCGTTGAATGCTGCCACCGCGTTTACTATTAGCGTATGGGCGAAACCAGCCAACGTTACTGGAAATAAAACTTTTTTCAGCAAGTGGGCCAGCTCTGATTGGAACCATGACATTCTGTTCGGAATGTCGGGTACCACTGTGTTTGCTCAAGTTGATAACGGCATAGATGGCGGAGGCAACGATGCCGAGGTATCCGCTACGCTTAACAATACATGGGTGCATGCAGCCCTTGTATATGACGGCACGCTGACAGGAAACGCCAATCGACTTAAGATATACGTTAACGGAGCGCCGAGGACATTGACTTTTGATACTAACTATACCGTGCCGGCGACGGGGCCCACGCCTTTAGGAAATGGAAATTTCGGAAGATATAACAGCTCCGATTACAGGATGAGCGGTGTGCTGGATGAAATGCATATTTCCAATAGTGCGCGCCCCGGCGACTGGATCGCCACAGAATATAACAGCCAGAGCGACCCGACAACTTTCGCATACTTCACGGGTGGTTCTCCCGAAGAACTGTATAACTCTGCTCCGGTCGCGAGCAATATGCCAAGCGTTTCCGTCAATGAAGATGCCTCCGTTGTCATAGACCTTACGGCTACGGATGCCGAGAGCGATGCATTAACGGCAACGATCGTATCCGGTCCGTCTCACGGAACTTTTACGCCTGCGGGCGGAGGTTTTCCGTTACGCGGAACATATGCTCCAAATGCCAACTACAATGGCAGCGATAGTTTTACTTACAAGGTGAACGACGGCAAGTTAGATAGCAACACGGCAACGGTAACGATCACCGTTAATTCAGTGAACGATGCTCCATCTTTCACGAAGGGCGCGGATCAGACGGCTAATGCCGGAGCTAAAACCGTTACAGGTTGGGCGACAAGTAT
>CAIPVD010000260.1 GCA_903868375.1 uncultured delta proteobacterium | reverse complement strand
GGTCGCCGTGGGCCCTTGCCTCTTCTATCGCCCTAATGGCCTTCGGTCGTTCGACTCCGGTTAGATATTTTAATTTCTCCTGCAACTTTTTGAAACCTTCTGGCGTCATCGGCATCTTTTGCATATGATCTCCTAAAAAATAAACCACTGGCCACAAAGCGAATTTAACAATTTGCTCCGTGACCGGTGGTTACTTACGTATTGACTTATATGCATTTTTTGGCGATAGGTCAAGCAAGTTTCTATGACCAATATTTACATAAAACAGCTGGAACTGGGGCCGATGGCCAATTTTACCTACATCGTTGGCGATCCTACACACAAGGTTTGCGCCGTGATAGACGCCGGATGGGAAGCGGAAAAGGTCATGAAGGTGGCGGAAAAAGATGGTTACAAGATTACGCACGTGCTGCTTACTCATTCGCATTTCGACCATGTACGCGCAGCAAATAATATTGCGAAGTCAACCGGCGCGCCTATCTTCGTACACAAGCTAGACGCTCCAGAAGTTAATGCAGATGATCTATCTACTTTTTTGAACGACGATATCATTAAAGTTGGTGCGCTAAATATCAAGGCTATACACACTCCCGGCCACTCGCCAGGGTCGTCATGTTTTCTGGTAGGCAATGCGCTTTTCACAGGCGACACGCTTTTCGATGGGGCAATTGGCCGAACCGATCTGCCCGGAAGCGATCCAGAAGAAATGTTTAAGTCGCTTATAAAGCTCTCGAAACTACCCGATGGAACGATCGTCTATCCAGGCCACGATTACGGAAACTCGAAGACTTCGACGATCGGCGAGCAGAAGAAGATCAATCCATACATGCAAAGGCCATAAACTATGCAGACATTTTTAGAAGCTCTAAATGAACGTGTGATACTTGCCGATGGCGCCACCGGCACCCTTCTATACGAACGCGGAACTTACATCAACCGCTGCTACGACGAACTGAACTTGACTAATCCGGAGATCATCAAAAAGATCCATCTCGATTATCTGGCGGCCGGTTCCGAGTTGATAGAAACGAACACGTTCGCCGCCAATCGCATGCGCCTGGCTCCATACGGGCTAGAGGCAAAGGTAAAAGAACTGAACGCGGCGGGTGTTCGCATCGCTAAAGAATGCGCAGGTGGCAAGGCTTACGTGGCAGGTGCCGTAGGCCCGCTCGGAGTTACGCTCGCGCCACTTGGGCGGCACACAAAAGAAGAAGCGCGCGAAGTTTTCCGCGAGCAGATAGAAGCACTGCTTGAAGCTGGCCCCGACCTTCTCATCTTTGAAACCTTCATGAGGCTCGATGAACTGGAAATTGCGGTGAAAGAAGCGAAGAGGTTAACCAAACTTCCCATCATCGCGCAGGTATCTTTCAAGCATGTCCGTGAAGGCGAGTTCGTCGATCTAACACCCGCACGGGCTATTCAAGCTATCGAATCCTGGGGAGTAGAAGTTGGCGGGACCAATTGTTCAAGCGGGCCCCAAGGAGTCTTAGATGCCATTCAAGAGATGCGCAAGGTCAGCAAAATAAAATTGTCCGCGATGCCCAACGCTGGCATGCCGCAGGTCGTCGAAGGGCGCATGCTCTATCTTGCCACGCCCGAATATATGGGCGAATATGCAAGGCGCTTCGTTCAGGCGGGCGTGAATATTATTGGCGGATGCTGTGGAACGACGCCTGCCGAAATAAAAGAGATGTGCAAGTTCATTCGTGCAACGCAGCCGAAGCAAAAGATAAGCGTTTCAATTTCATCCGCCATCGAAGATAAAGAAGAAAGGCGCGACATTAAAATTGTCCCAACGGCAGAGAAAAGCCTATTTGGCTCAAAGCTTGGAAAAAAGTTCGCGATTAGCGTCGAACTCGATCCTCCAATGGGGCTTTCACCAGCAGAAGCGATCAAGCACGCAAAGTTTCTGCATGCGCATGGCGTCGATGCGGTGAACATCGCCGACGGCCCGCGCGCAATGGCACGCATGAGCCCGATCGCCCTCGGAACGATAATTAAACGCGAAACGGAAATAGAGCCGATCGTCCACTATTGCTGCCGCGACAGAAATTTGCTCGGAATGCAGATGGACCTTTTTGGAGCGCACGCGTTGGGCCTTCAAAACCTTCTCATCATAACCGGCGATCCACCGAAGATGGGAAGCTATCCGCAGGCAACCGCCGTCTTCGATATCGATTCGGTGGGCCTTATCAATATGGTCGATATGATGAACCATGGCGCAGATCTTTCCGGACGCAAACTTAAAGAAGCAACATCGTTCTTGATAGGCTGCGGCGTGAACCCGGGCTCCGTCAACATCGACCTTGAAGTAGAACGCTTTGCAAAGAAGGTCGAATCGGGCGCCGAGTTCGTCTTTAGCCAGCCGGTTTACGACCCGGAACTTTTAGAAACGTTTTTCAAGAAGGCGAAGAAGATAAAACAGATACCGTTCTTCGTTGGAATATTACCGCTCGCAAGCCTTAAGAACGCGGAGTTCCTCCACAACGAAGTCCCTGGCATGCAGATACCTGCGCATGTAATGGAACGCGTTCGTTCGGCGAAGACGCAAGAGGCTCAACGCAAAGAAGGAATGGCAATTGCCAAAGAAGCGCTTGCGGCAGCCAAGAAAATAAAGAATATCTCCGGCGCCTACATCTTCCCCCCATTCGGCAAATACGAAGCGGTGG
>CAIPVD010000259.1 GCA_903868375.1 uncultured delta proteobacterium | reverse complement strand
TCTTCGGTTCGGCCATCAACAACTTCGGCATCAGGGAACTTTTGGATGCCTTTATCGATCATGCGCCCTCGCCTCTTCCCCGCCCAGCAGAATCAAGGCTCGTCGATGCATTCGAACCGCAGTTCACAGGACTTATCTTCAAGATCCAGGCAAATATGGACCCGAAGCACCGCGACCGCGTGGCATTTCTCCGCATTTGCTCCGGCGAATTCGTTCAGGGGATGAGCGTCTATCACGTTCGCGCCGATCGCGAATTTAAGATAAAGAACGCGCTTCAATTCATGTCACAGAAGCGGAGCAACATCGATCGCGCCTATGCCGGCGACATAATCGGCATCCACGACAGAGGAAATTTAATGATAGGCGATGCTATAACAACCGGCGAAAAACTAAAGTTCACCGGCATCCCCCAATTCTCGCCCGACCTCTTTAGTCAGGTGATACTCAAGAACCCGATAAAGATAAAACAGCTCCAAAAAGGCTTAGAACAACTCGCCGAAGAAGGAAGCTCGCAGCTCTTTAAAAAGAAACATAATTCGGACAAGATAATCGGCGTTGTCGGACAATTACAGTTCGAGGTGGTAAAGTTCAGGCTGCTGCACGAATACGGCGCCGATGCTAACTTTTACCCAATGCCTTATCAATATTCACGCTGGTATAGAAGCCGCGACCGCAAAAAACAGGCGGCGTTCGAGAGCTACTATCACGACCACATCGTCTATGACGTGCGCGACTATCCGATGATGCTATTTAAGAGCGAATGGGAACTTAACTATATCCAGGGAAAGCATCCAGATGTGATCTTCTATTCCAGCCTTATAAACTACGAGCAAGGCGATTCACTTTCTTCAGATAAATAAAACATCTAGTCAGCCTTCTAATATAGCGGAAACAAGTCAGAAAAATGAGGCTACAGGCAATATCATAATATGCAATTTGGGTTATTATAGCTCCCGATTCAGATCGGAGGTGATTGGAAATAGTTCCATTGCAATACCGGTCTTTTTCCTAGTGTTCAAAAAAAGGAGCTCAAGATGTCGCTAATACTGATCATTGTTTTGGTGCTGGTTCTGGGTGGTGGCGGTGGCTACTATGGCCATAGTCGTTGGGGTTTCGGAGGTGGAGCGGGCATCGGCTTGGGGACCATACTAATTATTCTCCTCATCGCCTATTTGCTTGGCGCATTACCAATAAGGTGACAAATATATTTCAAACAATGAAAGGAGACCGAATATGAACATCAAGTACAAGATAGTCCTTGGAAGTCTGCTGGCGTTAGGCATGCTTGGTAGCCCTGTATATGCAGGGACCAGTGTTTCAATAGGCGTTGGTGAACCGCCTCTAGTATATCCAGAATCTGATTTCAGGTACGAGCAAGGCTATTACCGCACTAACAACGGTCATTATTATCACTACGACAAGGATCAGAGAGCTTGGAATTATGGACGAAATCATCAAGAGTACGTGCATGAAGAGCAAAGACGCGCGAAAAAGCACCACCAAGAGCATCGAGAATAATTTTTAACACGGCCAAAACTCACTCCAAGAAAAACCTCGCAATTGCGGGGTTTTTTCTTTTAATGCCTCAAAGACAAATTCATTGCTTTCGTCGGTTTAAGTGCTAAACTGCCACCGAATATCCGTAGAAAAAGGGGGGGCATATGAATATTTCTCGTTCGCGTATAGTCGCACTGTTCTCGTTATCTGCCTGTCTTGCACTAAGTATGGCTTTTGGTTGTGCAATGACCCCGACCAATGTGGCAAAGGGAGACGCCAAGGCCAAGATCACGACCGAAGCCGACATTATGCTAGCGCTTGGTAATGGCCCCAGCACTGATAACTTCCCTGCTACCTTCGCATCTGAAGGGGTAAACGTTAAGGTCTATAGAGATACCGAAGAAACTCTGGCAAACTACAAAACATTCGATTTTGATTACACCAACAAGACGAACCCTCTCTTGGAAAAAGAACTATTTGGCCAGCTGGAAAAGATCTTACAGTCGCGCGGCCTGACACGTGATAGAAAGAATCCGCAGATCACCATCAGCATGTCGTTCTTCATCGGCAAAAAGGAGCAATACACGCCGCCAAATACGGTCACAAGCACGGAGATAAAGGAAGTATGGAATTCAGGGTTCTTGGGTTGGAACGCCATGGGATCATCACAGGCCGTTCCCGTCATAAGTTCTACCACCACGCCCGGTTATACCACGACCACTTTTTATAGTAATGTCCATCTCAATTTTTTGAACCACGCCAAATTATTGGTTCAGAAAGGCAAAAAGCTTGAGGCACCGCCAATGATATGGATGGGCGAAGCAGATATTGAAGGACAACAATCGGATATCCGCAATGTCACGCCACTCCTGTTCGGCGAAATGATAAAGGAGTTTCCGGTGGCAACAGGAAAACCTCAAGGACGCCTCGTACGTCTTTTCCGTTATGGCGGACTGGGTCTCGGATTCGCGCCGGAGGATTGGCGCCTTGTTCGTTACGTAGAGCCAGGTTCCGTTGCGGCCGAGAACGGCATACAACCTGGAGATCAGCTGCTAACGATAAATGGCAAGAACGTTGACACCTTTGTTCCCGTCAGCGCCTGGTATATACCCAATCCGGTCAACTATCGCGCCAAGGATCCCTATTACCAGCAAGTCTTGTCCAACAAGGGCGACAAAGATGTGGACGTGACCATCAAAAAAGCGGGCTCAAAGGATAAGACCGTAATCAAGATGAGGCCTCGCGGTGATGACCGCTACATTTATGTCGATCCATACGGCAACCCTCTTCAAAAAACTGCGGAGCCGTCCAAATAAATGAAAAAACCATCAGGTGCCCGTAAAATTGCATTCCTAGGTGATTACCTGCCTAGGAAGTGCGGCATTGCAACGTTCACGACCGACCTGCGCTGTTCGGTGGCCAAAGAATTTCCAGCTACGCAGTGCCTAGTTGTGCCGGTCAACGACATCGAAGGCGGCTATGAATATCCCCCAGAAGTCCGATTCGAGATCGCGGAACAGGACCTGTCTTCTTACCTGCGCGCGGCAGATTTTCTAAATATCACCGACGTGGACGTGCTTTGCGTTGAACACGAATTCGGCATTTACGGCGGCCGGGCCGGCAGTCACCTACTGGCGCTTCTACACGAACTGCGCATGCCTATCGTAACGACGCTTCATACTGTCTTAAAAGATCCTACGCCGGATCAGCAACGCGTAATGCGCGATTTAATTCGGCTCTCTACAAGGCTGGTGGTCATGGCTGAAAAAGGCAAGGGGATCCTGCTCGACGTCTATAAAGCGCCGGAGTTCAAGATCGACCTTATTCCGCACGGTATTCCCGACACGCCTTTTGCGGACCCAAATTATTTTAAGGACGAGTTCGGCGTGGCTGGCAAACAGGTGCTGCTAACGTTCGGGCTGCTCTCGCCCAACAAGGGGATAGAATACGCGCTGCGCTCTCTGCCGGACATAATCGCAGAATTTCCGAACACGGTCTATATCGTGGTCGGCCAAACGCACCCTAACCTGCTACGCGACGAAGGCGAGCTATATCGTTTAAGCCTGGAGCGAATGGCGAAAGACCTGGGCGTGCAAAAGCACGTAATATTTTTCAATCGCTTCGTCGAACTGGATGAATTAATGCGTTTCATAGGAGCAGCTGATATTTATCTCACACCGTACCTAACCGAATCGCAAATTACTTCGGGCACGCTCGCTTATGCGTTTGGCGCCGGCAACGCGGTCGTATCAACGCCCTACTGGCACGCGCAAGAACTTCTGGCCGAAGGACGCGGCAAATTGGTACCCTTCCGCGACGCGAAGGCTATCGCAAAGGCCGTTACCGAACTACTGCACGACGAAACGCTTCGTCACTCGATGCGAAAAAACGCATACCGCCTGGGACGCAACATGCTGTGGAGCCGCGTGGCGCAGCTATACATGAAGTCCTTCAACCAGGCGAGCAAGGATCATAGCTTCGTCGAACGAAGGTCATCACCCATCAAAACGCTGGACGAGCAGCCGGGGCAATTACCGGCCCTGAAACTCGACCACTTGTACCGCATGAGCGATTCGACCGGCATCTTTCAGCACGCAAGCTTTACAGTGCCGAATTTTGCCGAAGGATATTGCACTGACGATAACGCCAGAGCTTTATATCTGGCGCTGATGTTGCAGCAGGCGGGGAACAATTCGCAGCGGATCAACGAACGAGCGGCCACCTACGCCGCATTCTTGAACCACGCAT
>CAIPVD010000258.1 GCA_903868375.1 uncultured delta proteobacterium | reverse complement strand
TCATACATATGCAGATCTGAGCCGCAAATATTCGTGGTCGTAATTTTTACAAGCACATCGGTTGCTTTTTTAATCTTGGCATCCGGAACTTTTTTGACGACTACATCGCGTGGACCTTTATAAACGATTGCTTTCATAAGGACTCCTTTTCAATATATATTTTTTATGTTCGTTTATGCATTAACAATTTCAGTGTACTTTCTTTGGAGCTTTCTCAACCACCCAAAGTTACGTCCTGTTCCTGATACCAGTGCAGGGCTTGGAAGAAGTGGTCCGGCTTAAAATCCGGCCAATAATCATCAAGCACATAAAAATCAGCGTACATCGACTGAACAGGCAAAAACCCGCTCAACCTTCTTCGCCCTCCCCAGCGGATGATTAGATCAATCCTGGAAACCTCTGCTGACTTTATATGATTAATAATATTCTTTCGAGCGGAATCGGCCATTTTCAATAAATTTAAGTCCCATTCCCAACCATAATTAACTAAAAAATTTACTTTGGTCCCTCCTTTTCCAAAAGTTGTTCGTTTGGTAAAAGGCAATAATTCTTTAGGGAATGACGGTGAATCGCTATTACCTAAAACCAGCAGGGAGGCATCTTCGGTTGAGAGTATTTTGACAGCGTGGATGCAGGCCTTCGTAAAAGCTCTTTTTTGTTCCGCCGGTCTTTTAGTATTATCGGTGGTAAACCCGTAATAAGTGATCTCTTTAATGCCTGCCTGCCTGCATAATTTAAAAAGAGCCAAGCCAGATTCAATTCCATGTTCATATCCCTTTTCTTTGGGCATTCCTCTTACCTCTGACCATCTCCTATTACCATCAGGAATGATCCCAATATGCTCTGGCAATCTTGTGCCTACAGCCACAATGGTGCTTGCCAACATGTGAATGCCCTCTTTGACAGCGTTGTGCCAGATCTCTATTCCGTCGTTTTACCGTCGAAGTGTTCGTTGTCTTTCTCCGCTTCGGCGCGGGTATGGTGGACGACACCGTCCCGATGATTCGGTGGCGAATAGATCGTATAGAGCTTCAGTGGAACACTGCCGGTATTGATGATGTTATGATTCGTTCCACCCGGGACGACCACCGCGAAGCCCGCTCGGATCGTCGTCCGAACGCCATCGAGAACCGCCTCACCGGAACCCTCTTCCACGCGAAAGAACTGGTCGGACTTGTGAGCTTCGGCCCCGATCTCTTCCTTGGGCTTTAACGCCATGACGACAAGCTGGCAGTTCTTTGCCGTGTAAAGTACCCGGCGAAAATCATCATTCTTTACAGTGATACCCTCAATGTCTTTCACAAAGCCTTTCATAACGACACCTCTTTCATTAACTTGCCCCACAGGGGCGTTCGATTTGTAACTTGCTCCATTAGCACGACTGCATGTGGTTAACACAATTTGTATAGCGAGCATGCAAACACATGGCAGCAATATCAAAGTCATAAATCTGATAGTTCTGTGCCATCTTTCTTTGTTTTTATTTGTCTCATCCTTACAAAGCGGCCACACATGACTAAACACGATGGGCTGGCCAGAGCCCCAGTCCTTGTAATAGATCTGTGTGCCGTCTTTAGTGGTGATTGTGCTCATGTTTAGATGTGTAGCATAAATCCAGCAACGAACAATAGGGATAAATATGTTTTTTGATTAAGGGATTACCTTATCCAGTGGGACGAGGTTTGCTGTTTTTATAACCAGAAGGGTAGCGTAGGATTTAAATCTTCGGATCTGACGCCTTCAGAACCTGCAAAATATTTATCTTTATGTCACGATGATAACGTGGCTATATGAAGTTTATTAAAGGAGAATGAAAAATATGATCGTAAAAAAATGTTTGTTACTGATTAGCGCGATTTTAGCGGGCTTTACTCTTGTCGCATGTGGAGGAGGCTCTTCCGCTACGCTTAGCGCCAGAAATATCAACCTGATATTCGTGGTAAGCCCTGACTTGGCCAACGATCCGCTCGGTGATGTCAATTCAACCACGGCAAACCTTAGCGATCAGGGTTTACAGCGCTCGCTTCTCATGGGCACATATCTGAAACAGCAGTTGCTGGGGACGAACAACGTAACCGGCATTAGTGTGCTCGAGCCGATGACCCACCTGCAAACCGTAAACAATTATCCTGACATGGCGGCGATCTGGTTCGTTCAGCAGTTTGCGCTTCTCAACCAGATCACTATAGAAGGTACAACAGCCAATAGTTACACGCTCGGGACAGCTTATGGCGGAGCAGGGGACGTGCCTACAGGCGTTGTTATGCCAAGTTCATTCACCCCTGATTGCCAGGGGCTGGCTTTCAATGACTCGAACGGCAACAACGTTGCCCTGGTGACAGGAATCATCCAGGCAAAAGTTCCGGGCTATTATGTCTTCTCGGCACCATGGGAAACTACCAGCGCCTTGCTGGCAAATATCAAAACGACCAAGAAGTATAACATGAACCTTCCCGCGACCTATATGGGGCCAAACGTAGTCTATGTGATCTCCATAACACCAAAGGGAGACGCCAGCCTTCTTACCTTCGACAGCAAACTGAATCCGCCTGCGACTTACCCTGTGCTACCCTCGCCGGTGACAAGCGCTTCATGTACGCAGCAGACCGCTTTCAGCTACACACGGACCGGAGGGGTTCACGGCGCCGTAATTCCTGCGGGAACCAACACCAACGAAATAATTTACTTGATCCGGCACGTAGAGGCGCATCCAACGGACAGTTTTGAAGACGGCAACTATGTCGGCGCCGGGCAATGGCGCGCACTAGATCTTCCCAACGTTTTTCCAGGCGCTCTCCATGGCCAAAGCGTTCCCAATCAAGTTTATTCAATCGATCCCGCACAGTCGTTTACTGTGGGTAGCTTAGGTGTTTCGTATGTCAGGCCTTCATTAACGGTACTCCCTTATGCCATCGCCAATAACTTGCCCTATAATCTGGTCGCGAGTTTCGCATTAGGGGAAGATCCCACCTCGACGGCCGTAGCTCAAGCCACCAGCGACTTTTTATTTACCGGTGGCTTGCTCTCGGGTCAAACCGTGCTGATGGCGTGGGAGCACGAACACTATACACCGCTGATAACTTATCTCCTTCAGAGTTATGGCAGTACCGATCCCGCCCCATCGTTCTCTTGGTCACAGACCGACTACGACACTATCTGGACCGTGACGCTCGACGCCTCGGGTAACGTGACAGTGAACAATACATTGTGCGAAGGCATCGATTCCACGGCGCTCCCTGCCACGGCTCCTCTATTTTAACTGTCTACAACTTTAAGAACTTCTGTGGCATTATAGAATCAAACAAATCTATATTCAGTGATCGCTTTTTCTCCTCTTTTCTCAAGCTTCTTTGATTCCACTCCGGATGAAAGATCTCTGCTTGCTGTTGCCGTAGATATGGTCTTAAAAAATTTAATATAATCCTTGCGTGAGAACCAGCTTCTGCTAAATTGGCCGCTAGCGTTTTCCAAGCGACTATCTGTTGTAAGAGGCTCCGGTTTCAGCTCGTCGAGAAATTCAGACAAACTATTTAAGATAGCTTCAAGACAGAACTCTATAAAGACCGTAGATTCGCCGGAACTATCAGCTTTCCCTAGCGCTGAATAATACTTCTTTTGATTATCCCGAATGACCGATTCTATCGAAACATATTCGAACAATGGATGATATTTGGTTAGGATCAAATGTTGCCAGAACCTGCCCATTCTGCCATTGCCGTCTTCGAAAGGGTGGATGAATTCAAGTTCGTAATGAAAAACGCAGGATGTTATTAAATATTTTTTCTCGTCTTCTTTTTTAAGAAACTCAAATAAATTGGAAACTAGGCTTGGTACCATATTAGGTTTTGGCGCGACATGTTTCACTTTACTGCCATCGACAACACCAATATTACCCGTTCGCCATTTTCCCGGATTCTTTATCAGCCCTTCCATCATAACAGAATGCGCCTTGCACAATGACTTTTCGGAAAGAACGTTGAACGATCCTGCTTTATCGTAAAGAGCGATAGCGTTCTTTGCTTCCAATATATCCCTTTGCGGCCCCATAACTCTATTCCCATCCAATATAGCGGTGATCTGCTCTGGAGTAAGCTTGTTGCCTTCGATCTCTAAGCTTCCTTGAATAGTCTTAATGCGGCTTGACCGTCTCAATTTAATGCTTGGCTTGGGCATTATTATGCCTTCATATCGTCCAAGCAGGCGCTGAATTTCGGATGATAACGTAAATATATTTTCTGTGAAGCTATAAGGTGGCTTGTTATAATTCATGATTAGATAGTATCATATGATACTATCATATGGCAAGGATAAAACTAATTTCATTACTGTCGTCCGGCTTGATCGAGTATCGACGACGGCACTTCGCTGGCATTTTGTACTTTTACGTTACCGGTAAATGTCATGTTATAAGGTGCGGTGGGGAAGTAGCTGTTCGTACAGATAGCGTAGAAGTCTAAATTGTCTCGGAGATAATTTGTTTCAAAGTTCATATCACCGTAAGGAACGCATCCGCCCATATCCTGGCCGTACGGAAGCAGGCCTGTGGTAAGGCACAGCTGTTCGAACGAAGAGGTTTTGAGGCATGGCCAATTGTAAGAAACGGATCGTTTACGCTCCCGTTAGTTGCCACCCAGTAGCCACCAGGATTACCATCCGAAGAGCATCCGTTAATGACGTGGCTCACTGCGATATTTTCTGGATGCGGGCGTTTTGACTATCAACCACGTAGATGTTTCCACTTCCATCGACGGCAAGATTCGTCGGAGCAATAAACTGCATCTCGCCGCTGCCGCAGCTTCCGAATTGAGAAATATACGTGCCGATCGAATCGAACTTCTGGATACGGCAATTGAGCTGGTCAATCACATATACGTTATTGCTTGCGTCGATCGCAATGCCGCTAGGAGAATTAAACTCTCCATTGCCAGCGCCTTGAATTCCCCATTTGCTAACGAAGGTGCCGTCGGGCATGAGTACTTGTATACGATTGTTAAAGGTATCGCTCACATATACATTTCCGCCGGACGCAAAGTCGATACCCTCCGGCGCGTTACCTACCGATTCTCCGCCGAACTGTCCGTCTCCCGTTCCATAGGCTCCCCAATGTGTACCAGTGTAAACACCACCCACGGTAAATTCTTGGATATCAAAATTATTGACCGTGATAATATATAGCAGTGTATCGGCCGGGTTGACACCGATCGTAAGTGGATGATAGCTTGCATTGGCATTCCACTGCGCGAGAAAAACTCCGTTCGAATCAAATTTCTGGATACGATTATTGCCGCGATCGACCACATAAACGTTGTCGCTTACGTCAATCGCCATATTCTCGGGATCGTTGAACTGTCCGTTGCCTGCGCCAACGCTCCCCCATTGCGAGAGGAAGTTTCCGTTCGAATCAAATTTCTGAATGCGGTTGTTGCCTGAATCGCTTACATAAACATTTCCGACGAGATCAAGTGCAATGCCCACAGGCGTGCTAAACTCTCCGTTGCCTATTCCACGGGTTCCCCACGTGGCAACGAAGGTTCCGCCGCTAGGTGCTACCGTGAAGGCCGTACTGTTCGAAGAAATGCCCAATACTGCGGCGGAGATGTTGGTGCTGCCAGCGGCTACGCCAGCGGCAATGCCGCCTACGACAAGGCCGCTCTTGATAGTCGCTACCGAAGCATTGCTTGAACTCCACGTGACATCAGATGTTAAGGAGCTGGTTCTGCCGTCTGTATATGTGCCGGTAGCGATGAATTGCACGGTGCCGCCCACCGCAATGCTAGGATTTGCCGGGGTTATGGCGATCGAGGCGAGTGTAACTCCGCCGGTAGGGTCACTGCTGCCGCATGAAAAGTTAATGGAGATAAAAATTAATAATAGAACGGGCAATGCAAATTTTTTCATAGGTTCCTCTCAATTGTCCCATTTGCCAGACATTATATTTACACCAACATTGAAGCAAAAGATAGGCTAATTTGAAAGATTGGAGTTTAACTTTTGACAAATATTTTAAAACGCGTATTTATGGGGACATGAGAAA
Organism: uncultured delta proteobacterium; assembly: GCA_903868375.1. GTDB lineage: Bacteria > UBA10199 > UBA10199 > 1-14-0-20-49-13 > CAIPVD01. Next base: position 7,546 of record CAIPVD010000258.1, on the reverse strand, counting down.
AATTATATTGTTCGCGGTTGTTATTGTAATATCACTCTTGTTCGTGTCGAATTTCTCTTTCGCCATGGACTATAAAAATCAGCGCGTGGGCATTGCAACGCCGCACCAAGACATCACACAGGTTGACAAAAAGGAGAAGGTAACGGCTAGCGACTTCCCTGAAAAGGGTTGGCACAAAGGGCCGTACATCGCGGTGAACATAGGCATGGTCCAAGCTACAAACGACAAACATGCGATCACGGGGCAATCATTCGACGGGACCTTTGATCCGAACTTCGGCTTAACAGCAGGCTGGGATATTGCAGACTGGATCGGCCCGATGCTGCAGATTAACCTTGGAACGACAACGGGCGATGCAGGTGATTGGGCGAACTCTATAGCAAACCCCGCCGGTAGTTTGCTGACTTACACTGCGCAGCCTGGCCATTATTTTAAGCGAGGTACATTTGAATTTGAAAGAGGGGCCAGGGAATACGCAATAAATATCGGCCTCTACGCAAAGGCCACGCTGCCATACTTTACGAGTGCCAGTTGGCAGTGGAAGAACCTTAAGATCATCCCTTATGCAAAGCTTGGCGTCATCGGCAGCGCACTGTTCGTTAAGACGCAGTTATCGCCGAACAATGTAGGCGCAATGGGAGCCGGGCCGTCGCTGGGCGCGGGCTGCGAGTTTTTCATCTGGAAGGGTTTTTTTGCCGGTCTTGATCTAACGGAAAGTTTTATTTTCCAGATGAAGCGAACAAAGATCATAAACCTTTACGATGATCTTACGAATAGCCCAACTCCCGAAAGTATCGCTATCACTAACGGCGGCATGCATGCGCAGTTCCAGCTAAACGGCATGTTCGGCTGGCATTTCTAGATTAGCCAGCAAAGATTATGGCGCAGTATCCGTTACGAGCGTTATATCTCCCCATGAGTTTTCGCAGGTCGTCTTGAAATAATATGTATCGGAAGGAGCCGCGACCGCTTTGACGGCGAAGCTTCCGGCTTTTGGCAGTGCCTCTGCAGTAATCGTGGAGCCGAAGACGAGGGTGGATCCGATCGATGTGTCATCCCAGCGGATCAATGCGGGCTTGAACGTGGGGTTCGTGTGTTCCGATGCATAGCTTGCAATAGTTGAAACCTCCCATAAGTTGCTCGGTGTCTGGTAGGCGATAGAAGTGGCTGCGGTGTCGCCGGCCTTGAATAGAAGCACTGCGTTTTGGGTGGACGTCGTTTTATCATTCATCAGCTCCAAAACCTGGCCGTAAGCTCCGAGCAAGTTGCCCGATGCCGGTGCTGCGGTTAGGCCGAACGCGTTAGCTAAGTATATCCATGGAAGCACAGCCGCGGGTTGTTGAGAAACACCCACGTTCCATATATTTCCGTCCCACGTCATGTTGTTTGCCTGCGCGCTTGTAACTACGCCGGTATATGCGGCGCCATAGCTCACAAATTTCGTTGCATCGTCGGGATCCTTTCTAACGATATTCAGCGTTCCGAAGGTCACTCTAGAATTACTACCTTCAGTGCATGTCATCGTTGCGGAATTTCCCGTGCGTGTTTGCGTAAGCCCTGTCGAATCTGTCGGCTTGGATGCTAGTAGGTCTGTGAGAAATCCTCCCCACGCCGTGGCTCCTGTCCATGCCGCGGCCTTCGTTGCGTAGTCGGCGAGGATAGCGCTCGTTATTGCCCCCACATCTGGGAGAGCGATATTTAATCCCAGCTGGAACGGATCGGAAGTAACGGACCGGTAGCTACCGAAGTCGACCCCGTACTCCATCGCGGAGAGTGCGGAGAGTGCAGTGGAAGCGTTCGTAGAAACATCGCCAAGCGACGCGGCGGAGAGCTTTTTTAGGAACTGGCCTAGATCGCGGTATTTAACGCTCTCGGTCTTTTGCGATCCGTTAACGCCATATCCCGGAACTGAAAGTGCCGCAGCGTACGCAATATCCTTGCCGTATGTTAGCGCGGTGCCGGTCTTCACCCTCATTGAAGTAACGAGGTTCTGCATGGCAGTTGCGAAGGCGTTCACCTTGGACGTGTCAATCGCCACGTGCGAACGAATATAGATATCGCTCGTAGTAGCCGTCTTGTGGCGCGTTTCCCAGCTGGCAAGCTCCATCGTTGCAAAGGCAGCGGCGCTCATGTTTGGGTTGCTTCCAAGCTGCGTAAACGTGTCGGCGAAGTTAAAGCCGAAGCCGAAATCCAACTCGGCGTTTGCGATATATACCTTGGATAAGTCGCGCATGAGATATGCTTCCTCTGCGCCGCCAAGTAAGCACGTATCGAAGCCCAAGAAATCAAGTGGCGTTGGCCCAGTTTTACCGGCCGCCTTCAGCCCGTTCGCTATCGCATCGTGCGCTTGGATTATCGTCATGCCCGCGGGTAAAGTGACCGTTCCGTTCTGCGTATCGCCGCCGAATCCGCCGTCCCACGCTCCGCCATGGTCCCACATGATCACGCCATATCGGCGCGCCGGATAGTTCTTGAATACGCACGTTACCGCGTCTGTTAAGTTGCCAGGATCATCCAGGTTCTGTTCGGCCCTTGTTTCGAGAACCGTCTTTGTTCCGTTGCCTGTCACGTTCCACCATTGAGTTCCAACAGGATAGCTTCCGCCAGGAGGCGGTGTTTCGCTTGAGTTCCAGTCGGTCGCAACAATGAAGTGCATGCTGCCGCCGATGTTCGCCTGCGCCATTCTGCTCAAGTCGTTCAAGAGGGTGCCGGTAAGATTATGATCGCCGTGGCCATAGACGAAGATCGTCCATTCTTTGGTCACCGGATCGGAACCGCAGCCGGTGTTGGGTAGAGGCGGGTTCGTGCTGTTGCTTGAACCGCAGCCGGTGAGGCCTGCGACCGAAGTCGCAGCGACTGCAACGATAGCAAAGATTTTTTTCATATTTTTCCTTTTTTTTGGCTAAATGAAATGGCTGATGAAGCAACATAACATGATTTGTGATGCCGGTACAATAAATAAATCTGGTCAAAATATGTAAATGTAGTAAATAAATGAACGGAGGTGAGATCTATGAATAAAGATCGTACCGTGAAAGAATTGTGGAAAAGCGAACCGACCATGGAAGGTGCCGGTGTTAGGCTTTATCGCGCATTCGGTTTCTATGAAGTGCCGAAACTGGACCCGTTCCTGCTACTAGATGATTTTCATTCCGACGACCCGAACGATTACGTTAAAGGTTTTCCATGGCATCCGCATCGTGGGATCGAAACCGTTACGTTCATGATCAATGGTGAAGTGGATCATGGCGATAGCCTTGGGAATAAGGGCGCCATAAGGTCTGGAGACGTTCAGTGGATGACCGCCGGTTCCGGAATAATCCATCAGGAGATGCCCAAGAAATACGAAGGCATGATGCAGGGATTCCAGCTTTGGGTGAATTTGCCAAGGTCCGGCAAAATGATGGAGCCGAGATATCGCGGGATCACGGCAGATGAAATTCCTCTTGTGAACGTTTCGGAAGGCGTTAGCGCCAAGATCATAGCCGGAGAAATGAACGGCACAAAGGGTCCGGTTAAAGACCTGATGGTCGATTGCGAATACTTTGATGTTAAGATGGCAGCAGGGACTTCATTTGAGAAGAAAGTTAAGGCGGGGCATACGCTTTTTGTATATGTCTACGGTGGCGAAGCAAAGTTTGGAGCTGGATCTAAACCCGCCGACAAAGGTACGCTTGTCCTGTTCGATGTCGATGGTGAGACGTTCAGGTGTTCTTCTAATAGCGGCGCGAACTTTCTTTTTGTCTCGGGCAAGCCGCTGAAAGAGCCCGTTGCCTGGCAAGGCCCAATAGTAATGAACACCGAAGAAGAGTTAATGACAGCGTTCGAAGAATATCGCAACGGGACCTTCATAAAATCCAATAGATCTAAATCGACAAATACTATTAATGAAGACTGCGATAAATATTATTCCAATAAATAATTACAAAAAGGAGCTATGCATATGACAAAATCTAAAATATCCGGCCTTTTAATTTTAGCGGCATTTATTTTTTCGACAAGCCTTTTAGCAAATCCATCAGGTGTAATAAAAGAACTTAAAGATGGTAACGCTAGATATGTGAAGGGAGCAATGTCTCATCCGCATCAGAATATAAAAAGAAGGAACGAGATAGCCTCTTCGCAACATCCAAAGTCGATAGTTTTATCTTGTTCCGATTCTAGGGTGCCTCCAGAGCTAGTTTTCGATCAGGGGCTTGGCGACCTTTTTGTTGTCCGCGTTGCCGGAAATGTTTTGGATGACGTGAATCTTGGCAGTATCGAATATGCCATCGAACACGTTGGCGTTAAGACTATCGTGGTGCTAGGGCACAGCAGGTGCGGCGCAGTTACGGCGGCGGTTAAAGGCGGGGAAGCTCATGGCCACGTTAAGAGTGTTGTAGATAAATTAAAATCTGCCGTGAACGAAGCGAAGAAGAATTGCGATAAATGTGACCTTGTAGAAACGGCGGGGCACGCAAACGTTCAACAGATAGTCAAAAAACTGCGCTCGATGTACGACGCCGATATTGTTGGCGCGTACTACGACTTGGATTCGGGCCACGTTGAATTTTTAGAATAAATTGGAGGAGCCATGAAAAAGAAGATCGTTTTTGTATTGATCACGTTGTTTTTTTCGTTCGGCGTTTTCGTTCAGGCAGCGAGCGCCTGTACCGATTTCGTCATAAAGGCGAAGGACGGAACGATAGTTAACGGTCGTTCTATGGAATTCGCCGCAAAAATGAATTCGCTCGCCGTTGTCCATCCCAGAGGCGAATTCGTTCAGAGTGTCGCGCCACATGGGGCAAAAGGGCTCGCGTGGACGACGAAATACGGTTTCGTCACCATAACCAGCATGGGAAAGCAGGGCCCGAACGACGGGCTGAATGAAGAAGGGCTGTCGTTAGGCTTCCTCTGGTATCCCGACACGAAATATCCCGAAGTTTCCGCCGAAAATGCCGCGCATGCCGTGGAAATTTTGGACATGGCTTCGTGGCTGCTTGGAAACTTTGCAACTGTAGATGAAGTTAAGGGAGCGATCAAAGATGTAGTGGTCTGGGGAAGCAAGAACGCGGTGCTTGGTTTTGTTCCTCCGCTGCATATCGCTTTGCACGATGCATTAGGCAAGAACCTCGTCGTTGAATTTGCCGACGGCAAGATGAACGTTTACGATAATCCCATCGGCGTCTTAACTAACGCCCCATCTTTTCCATGGCAATTAACCAATCTTAGAAATTACGCGAATTTAACCGCGGTCGATGTGGCGCCTGTCAAGGTGAACGGTTTTACGCTTTATCCAACCGGCCACGGCGCCGGCTTGCAGGGAATTCCCGGCGATCCAACGCCTCCTTCGCGCTTTGTCCGCACCGTATTTAACACGCAGCTGGCAGCGCCCGTGAACGATGCCACCTCTGCCATCAATCTAGCGGAGCATACATTGAATGCGGTCGATATACCAAAGGGATCGGATCGCTTAAACAGCAAGACGCTTGAAGGTGATTATACTCAATGGGCGGTGATCAAAGACCTGACGCACAAGATACTTTATTATCGTTCGTATGAAGATCTCACTCTTAAATTGATCGACCTTAAAAAACTGGATCTTGCAAATGGATCTCCATCTACGTTCACCAAGGTCAATCTTCGCTAGCGCCTAACGAATACAGGATAATCGTTATAGGTTGAAAATATCGGGTTGCTTATCGTGGTCACAACCGATGTGGCAAGGTCCAGAATCTGTATAGACGCGGTAGCCATGCCGGTCACCATGGTGAACACGACCTTTGTTCCATCGTTAGATACCGAAGGGCGTTCTAGGTTATAGGTCGACGAGTTGGTCAATGGGCCAGCCTTGCCGGTTCCCGTCAGAGAGATGTTGTAGATGTTTTCTTCATTACTAAGCACTGATACTTGCGCGGACGAGTAGTAAATGGTGTCGGAGACTGTATCGACTGTTGGATAGGCCGGCACCGGGTCTGAACCGAGAGTGCCGCCATCGAAGCGATTCATGGTCGCGCCATCCAATGTGATGGTTGCGAGTTGCACGGCACCGATGCGATTCGTGGTGAACACGATAAGCGAGCCATCCGCGCTGAACGATGGCGAGGCCTCGCCTGGGTTAAGCGTTCCATAATCAGGGGAGACCCTGCGCGCGCTCGTGCCGTCGGCGTTCATTATAGATACGAATTCGCCTTTTGCCCCGGTCGTGAAATAAGAGCCGATGAATGCTATCTTCGTTCCATCTGGCGAGAACGCGGGCTGGCTGACACCTGTCAGGCCTGTTATCGTCGGAGCTAAAGTCGTTGGGTCGCCAAGGCCGTTGCCCATCACTCGAATCTGCGGGGTGCCGCCTATTGTTAAATAGGCAATATAATTGCCATCCGCCGAAAATGCCATTTGAGTAAAATAGTCGTAATCGTCAAAAGTTGCGCCGGCTTTAAGAATAACTTTTCCAGTTCCGTCAATTTTCATGCCGCATAGGTCATTACTTCCGTCGGCGAATACTAGGTCGACGTCGTTAAGGGCGGATTGCCCCGAAACAGTTAGTACCGTGTTTCCCGATGTAGTGCCTAACGTAGCTGTGATCGTCGCAGCGCCTGTTGCAACCGCTGTTGCAAGACCGGTTTTACTTCCTATGGTCGCGAAGGCCGTATTCGATGAGGTCCACGTCACTGACGTCGTTATGACGGCAGTGGAGCCGTCGGAATATGTGCCGGTGGCAATGAACTGCTTGGTAGAGGCAATAGTTATGCTTGGATTCGCGGGAGTTACCGCAATGGAGGAAAGGGTGTTTGCACCGCCGCCTCCACTAGAACCGCCGCAGCCTAACCCCAATGCCGATAATGTTGTTACTATCAAAACAATTGACAGGAAACCCACTCTAGAAAAGTTTCTCATTTGTGTTCTCCTTTTGAAGATGTCTACTACTAAGTAACAAATATATCAACAGGATTAAAACCAAATATTATGATCTTGCTTTTATCGTTCTGCCACGCAAGTTTCGATACGCCCATTCCAGTCCAAAGGACAGCGGTATGAGAGCAAACATTGTTATAAAAGCGGATTTTGAATTTTCAAAAATGTAGTAACTTAAGATAGCCGCCATGACAGCACATGTAATTATAGACAGATAAACAAGAAGCCTGTTCGCACCTGTTTCTTTAATGACCCGCAGATGAGCAACGGAAACAATTCCGTAAATGAGAAGAAACGCGCCGCTACCCATCATGGCGACACCTGAAAGATCGAAGAAGAACACGAAAAGTAACACCATGATCGACGTTATAACAAGGCCGCCCGAGCCTCCCTGCCAGATCGTTCTGCGAAAAACGGAAGGTAATTCGCCGTCCTTCGCAAGCATATAGCTAACATTTGCCGAACCGAACAGCGTGGCGTTAATGGCAGAGGCGGTAGAAAAAAGCGCGCCTATTGCTATTAACTTGAACCCGATCTCTCCTAAGAAAGGTCTCGCAGCCTCCGCCAGTGCGTAGTCCTTGGCAACGACGATTCCAGAGATATGCAAATTTCCTATCACGGCAACAGAGACCAGAATGTAAATTGCAATGAC
>CAIPVD010000257.1 GCA_903868375.1 uncultured delta proteobacterium | reverse complement strand
TTCAAAAAAAGCGCCGCCTTCAAAATATTTATAGCGTGGATATCGATTAAATCTACGGGCACCTTTGAAAATCCTTCGTAGGCCTTGCCGCTTTTGGAAAATCTTAAATAATTATTTGCTGCTGGCGTTCGGGATTCGACCAATATCTGACAGGCCTTGGTACCGTGTTCATAATATACAGAAACGTCATCATGGATATCGTAAGAATCCAACAGCTTTTCCAAGCCTGAAGGCTCGTAGCCGTTGTCTCCAAGCGTTTCAAGATAACAACCGACATTTAGATCTGCATTTGTACCTAGTTCCATTATTTACCTCCGAGTTGTTTTCTTATGAGAGCAAATAATGTGCCAATAGATGATATGCACATATTACAATGCCTTATGTATTTGGCGTTCGGAAAAACTGCACAGATTTCGTCACTATTCCGAAAAAATGGACAGGTGCGAACGATTCGGGAAGTGAAATTAAAACGTGGCTTGAGGATCTGGGCCGTAGAATGCTACCTGGGCAAACGGCTCTAAAGAAACATCGTGAGCAGCATTGTTGAAAATCTGCATCCCGACTCGGAAACCCATGAAACTGCTGTTTCCCGGTACAGGTCTTAACTCCGCACCTACCCACTGCTGGAGCCGATGCGTTTCCACTGAACTTCCACTAACATCGCTATGCTGATTGTACCTGTCGCCAATACCGTAAAAAATGCCAAGTTCCGCGGCAGGGCTTGGATGTGCATAAAGCCCCACTTCGCCGCCGAAAACGAACGCATTGCGGCTGGCCTGAAAATAAGGAGCCTCTTCGAACGATAAAAATTTATTGATCTTGAAACGGCCTTTTATTTCGAAAAAAACCACAGGAGCCGCAAGCGATCCAAATGTATCGGGCTGATCCGACGCCGTAATTCCGTAACCGGCTGTCATAGGACAGTTGTCCATCAGGCATTCAAACTTTCTTTGCCCTGTATATCCGTCGCATACGTCGAGGCATGAAAACATGTTTCGTTCGTATAAAATTATAAATTCTAAGTCAAGCCATTTCCTAGCCATCCCAAATATCCTAAAATTCGTACTATTTATCGGAATTCAATTTCCAAAAATGGAACAGATCTCACTTATCCACCTTTTTATTCGCCGTATCGCAGCAGCTTTATCGAAGTCATTATGAACGGCAAAGACATAGTTGACGCGGCTTGTCATAAACAAAAAATCATATCAGCGCAAGTCGATCTTGAATGGCACGATTCATGCTTTATAAAGCGCAGCTCTTAACAATAAACAAACGGGGAGGAAAGTATGGGAGACAATCCATCTATAGATGCAGGTGTCAGACAAAGAGTATGTCCGGAACAAGAACTACCTCTTAGAATAACGCGGCCTAATGATAATCTAAATTATACCCTCATTGGGGGAACCGAATTTTTTGGGAGCGGTTATGTCCAGTATCCAACAGATTTTAATCCATTCTGGCTAAAGACAACGCCCAGTTATCATACAGCCCTGACGAACAACGCGGGGCGATTCCTTAATGCGCAACAATGCCTCAATGCAGAGCGATGTTTCGTTTCGTTGCAAGCCTCCCTACCGGAAAGAGAACCGGCAAAGTATTTCCTTACAGATAATGGTCTAACGATTTGGCAAGAAGGTACAGTTTATGAGAATGAAAAGGTAGCCATTGGGGCTTATGTAAAAGCCACGAAGACCGACAACTATGGGTACACAGGCTCTCCTCAAAAGCAAGAAGAAGGCGCAACCATCTTGTTCAAATTAAATGACGATGTCAGCGTTGGCCCAACGTTTTGGGTCTCACACACAGCGATTCCTGGTGATAATGGTGGTGGTTCTAAATTAGTTCCAGCCGTAGGAGTTGGTGTTGAGCTGATCGGTGTGTTCACACTACTTAATAAGCACTAATATTTCCAAGCGATAGGATATATTCTGCCTGCACTGAAGGCCTTGCTGGTGACCTTAAATCCTGGCGAGGCCTGTCGCCTTTTATATTCGTTGCGATCGATCTTTTTCGTAATTTCATCGACCACCTTTTTATCAAAACCACTTTCAACGATAGACTGAACGCTCGCCCTTTCTTCAACGTAGAGTTTGAGTATCTCATCCAGCACTTCATATGGCGGCAGGCTATCGGTGTCTTTCTGGCCCGGCCTTAGTTCCGCAGATGGCGGTTTCGTCATCGTGGAATGCGGGATCACCTCGCCTTTTCTGTTAACATACTTCGCAAGTTCATAGATCATCGTTTTGGGAACGTCGGAGATAACGGCAAGGCCGCCCGCCATATCTCCGTAGAGCGTGCAATAGCCGACAGCCAGCTCCGATTTGTTGCCGGTCGATAGGACAATGGCGCCAGTCTTATTCGATATCGCCATTAATATATTCCCGCGGATGCGCGCCTGAACGTTTTCTTCCGTTAAAGTTATCGGCGAATCGGCGCTTCTGCCAAGCGGTTTTTCGAGGCTTTTCAAATACGCTCCATAAACGTCGGAGATAGGTACGATGTCAAATGATATCCCCAAATTCTTTGCAAGGGCTTCGGCATCTTTAACGCTGTCTTCGGACGAATAAGGCGAAGGCATGGCAACGCCCAAAACGTTCGCGGAGCCGATTGCCGTAGCGGCCAAAACTGCAACGAGCGCGGAATCGATCCCACCAGAGAGGCCTATCACAACCTTCTTAAAACCACATTTGTTGATATAATCGACAATGCCCAAGACAAGCGCGCGCCAGCATTCTTCTACCTCTGGTAATTGCGGAAGATCGCCGGCTGCTGGAAGAGCTTCCGTATCTATGATGAAGAAATCTTCTTCGAAACGTTTTCCTTCGTGAACGAGTTCGCCTCTTTCATTTACGATGATAGACATTCCGTCGAAGATCAGCTCATCGTTTCCGCCGACCATATTGGTATAAACGATAGGTACATTGTGCCGCTTGGCGGTGCTTGTAAGAAGCGACTCGCGTATCTTCCCTTTTCCAACGTGGAACGGCGATGCGGAAATATTGATGATGATATCCGCGCCGTCCTTTACAAGTTTTTCGACCGGATCGTAGTGGTAGAGCCTGCGTCCTCCGATATTGACCGTGCTCCAAACATCTTCGCAGATCGTGATGCCTATGTTCTTACCCTTGAACTTGTGTACCTTGTGGGTCGTACCAGGTTCAAAATGGCGCGCTTCATCGAAAACGTCGTACGTCGGTAGAAGTGCTTTGTGCTGGATGAATTCGATCTTTCCTTTGTAGAGAAATGCAGCAGAGTTGAAAAGCCCTTTGCCCGTTGTAGATTCATTCACCGAAACGAAACCAACGATCGCTGCAATGTTATTGCATTTCTTTGCAAGGCGCTCTACGGCCTCCAGATTTTTTAAGATAAAATAACTTTTTTCCAAAAGATCGCGAGGCGGATAGCTTGTAACGCAAAGTTCCGGAAAGACGACGAGGTCCGCGCCGCTTGTCTCCGCCAGTTTTATCCGTTCGGCGATCTTTGCAGCGTTCCCTTCGAAATCGCCGACCGTCGTATCTATTTGAGCAATGGCGATTTTCATAGAATGTTGCCAAGTTTCATTGCAAGCCCCATATCACCCTTAACCTTTATCTTTCCAGCCAAAAATGCCGACGTCGCTCCAAGCTTTCCTTCGAAAAGGTCGACAAAATCTGCGCTGGAAATCGTTATTGTAAGCTTTGCAACGCCGCTCGAACCGCTCTTCACCTCGCCACCAGCTTTCGTGCAATCGACCGTCCACGTTCCGCCGCCGGCGCCGGTTATTTCGAATTCAACGACCGCATTAACGGCAGCCGCCTTTTCCGGTTTCGACTTGAGCTTATTTGCAACTTCTACTTCGATGATATTTTTAGGTGTCATATCCTAATCCTCGCTATCCATTGTAGAAAGAGCGCCAGGACAAAAAGAAGTGAGAACGTCTTGACCCGACCCACGTTCAATGGCCTTTTCAAAAAGGCCGATATCCAAACATATAAAAAGAAAACAACAATTACGAACCCGAGCACGTGAAACTTTAAACTATCGATCACATTTCCATGAAGCAATGCGGATACGGACCTAACGAGCCCGCATCCAGGGCAATCGATGCCAGTGCCGATCTTCAATGCACACCAAGGCGCATCATGCCCAGGAATATATGGATAAAGATATGCCCCAATTAAAAGAATGGGAATGACGACAAGAAACCTGATTTCAGATCCCTGCCTTCTTTGCAGCGAAGTCGCCGACAAACGGTATCCTCCAGCGTTCGCCCTGATATGCCTTCACCAGGCAAATGACCCAAATAATGAAAGCGGCAAGGCCAACGATCGGAACGAAAAAGCCGATGATTATTCCAAGCACTCCCCATATCGCGCCAAATATTGCTGCCAAAAGCTGCAGCGCCAGTACGACAACGATGTATCCCACGCCAAACGCCGTTCCCTGCCATGCATGGAACTTTACGTCCAGGTTCTCTTTTTCAAGGACCAAGAAGATAATGCTCGTGATAGGCATGCAAATATAAGAAAGCAAGCTCGCGATGTTCGGAGCCAGCCCCGTTCCCGGAGTTACTCCAGGTTTTTGCATCCCGCCGCCGATCGGTTGTCCTGTCTGTGCCATAATAAATCCCCCTTTTTGAATTTAACTATATAAACTTTCCAGCAGATCCTTGTATTTCTCTTCCACCATCCTTCGCTTTACCTTCATTGTTGGAGTAAGTTCTCCAGTTTCTATCGTAAAATCGTGGTCAAGTATAGCGAATTTTTTTATAGTTTCGAAATGAGAAAGTTTTCTGTTCTTCTCCTCGATAATGGAAGAGACAAGCCTTTTTATCTCCGGATGCTTTGTAAGTTCAGCCGCGCTGGCATATTGAACGCCCACCTGCTTCGCATACCTTTCCACTTCGTTCAAATTAAGCGACAAAATAGCGGATAAGTACTTGCGCCTGTCGCCCACTACCATTACGTGGCTGACAAAAACGCTCTCTTCGATAAGGAATTCTATTGCCTGCGGCGCCACGTTCTTTCCGCCGGCGGTGATTATCAGGTCCTTTTTGCGATCCGTGACGCGCAGGAATCCGTCGCGCGAAAATTCTCCGATATCGCCGCTTCTAAACCAGCCATCTTCCGTAAAAGCCATTTTTGTATCGATCGGCCTCTTGAAATATTCCTTAAAGACCATTCCGCCCTTCATAAGTATCTCGCCATCTTCCGCTATCTTAATCTCTGCACCCGCTAAAGGTTTGCCGACGGTTCCCAAATGAAAATCGTCGAGCTTGTTCACTGTGATAGCTGCGGTCGTTTCAGTTAACCCGTACCCTTCCATGATATTTACGCCAACAGAATGGAAGAACTTTGCCAGCTCTTCCGAAAATGGCGCGCCGCCAGTTACTATGAACTTTATCTTTCCGCCAAGCCCCTTTCGTATCTTGGAAAAGAGCAATTTATCGGCGATAAAATGTTTGAACTTTAACGAGCGCTGGATCGGCTCTTTTTTTCTTATGTGCAGGCTATATTCCCGTCCTACAGAAGTTGCCCATTCGAAGGCTATTTTTCTGATCCTTGGAGGCCGGCTCACTTCCGCAATTATCTTTTCGTATATCTTCTCAAGAAACCTTGGAACCACGACCACCATATCCGGC
>CAIPVD010000256.1 GCA_903868375.1 uncultured delta proteobacterium | reverse complement strand
TGGCTGACATTGTTTCCTTCAACGGTATATGCAACGCCTTTTTCATAGGTGAACGGCCCGACGTAATAGGGTTTTTCATATGAAGCGGTGAAAGATGCGTCTTCGCTACGTTCGATCACCTGGCGCGGCATTAGCCTTTTGCCGTCTTGATCGCTTATGATAAGAAGCGCAGATGTTTGATCCCCTGAATTCACTGCTTCCAGAAAATTTGAGAGCCCTTTGCTTGTGGCAGAGACGCCTTTCGACAATTTTACTATCTTCCCCATCTGATGCAGCGCTTCCGTGTATTCCCTAAGCGGCAGGACGACGACATCGTAAATCTTTTGAACGATGGGGTTGTCTGCCTTCATTTGTTCGATGAAGTTTACTTCAGCATCGCTTAATTCACTTTTTAATCCTATCTTCGATATGATGCCGAACATCGCGGAAGAAGCTTCGCTAGGGTTGTTAATAACTATCACATTTCCATCCACTTCGACGGACACTTGCGGGGTGTTCAGATCCATCTGCGACATGCCATGCAACAATTTACCGAAAAGATTGGAGGTTATTTCTCTCTCCAGGCGGTCCTGCATTGTCAGCCCTTTTTTCAGGATCTCCTGTGTGTCGGTCATTTCGGTGGATGTGGTCGTAAGGGCAGGTTTGTAATTTATGCTTTCCGCTATTGCGTTGCTTATCGCGCTCCAAACCGCCTGATACTTTGTGCCAAATCCACGGTGAACCTCGTATAGAATGTTCAGCATCTGCTCGTTTGTAAGCCCTGACCACTGGCGTATGCTTACGATATCTTCGACGGAAACATATAACGAGCCAGGTACCTCTGCCAATTTACCGGCCTTTCCTTGAAATTCGTAGATGAACCGGAATCCGGCTTCCAGGGCCTTTTCTGGGGGAACATCTACAAAACCGTCCTTAACGGATTTGACCCCATCGAAAAAGCTGTCCGCAACAAGCATTGTTGACTGAATGAGTTCGCCCCTTGGAGTTTTTGATTGAGGGTGGAGTATATTATCTGCTCGGTCAACAAGTTCAGCTATCCTTTTCGAGGCGAACGCATCTAAAACTTTCTTACCGGCCCAGACGATAACGGCTAAGATGCCGGCATCTGCCAGTTGGTAACTGTCTTTGTCATTGAGAGGGAATGTGGTGGGTACAGTAGCCGTGTTATCTGCTACGCACTTGCCATCTTGCTGATGCACCCCATCGTTCAGGAACAGGTCAGGGTCAAACAATTTGCTAGCGCCAACTAACGAAGAGGTGGAGAATGGGTTTGCCATAATCCCTCCCTCGAAAATGACTTTTCAGCTCAAAAAAATCTCGCGCTAGTTCTAAAAAATCGCAATTGGGGAACCGATCTTGTAAATTATGGTGAGATTATATCGTTTAGGAATCTTATATGCAAGTGCATTTTTATGCATGTTTTGGGATAATTATGAATTATCTTGTAAGAACACGTTAATGTTATTGTTTATGTCATTGATAATGCTCGAATAAAGGGAGCGGAGCGGCATTTTAAAGAATGTTGATAATGAACTGCCGTTGTAGTAGGCACGAAACATGTCAAAGATCATTATCACCGGTGGTGCTGGGCGTTTGGGTAAAGAGATCGCGCTCCGCTTTGCAGGCGACGGTGCGGAGATCGCCATTATTTATAACCGGTCGAAATCCGATGCGGCCGATACTCTAAAAGAGATCGATAGCCTAGGTGGAAGGGGGATTGCGTTGAAGGCGGATGCGGAAGATGTGGGCCAGATCGAATCTGCGGTAAAAAAGGCTGCGAAAGAATTGGGCGGTATCGACATCTTGGTGAACAACGCGGCCGTGTTTAGTAAAATGCCGATCGATAAAGTTTCGATGGCTGAATGGAATGAACTCTTAAATATCAATCTTCGAGCACCGTTCTTTTTTGCAAAGGCGGCGGAAAAGTTTTTAAGAAAGGGAACGCCAGGGCGGATGATAAACATTTCCGATACATATGCGTTTTCACCGGCCGCGCATTTTGTCCCGTACGGAATTTCAAAGGCCGGTGTCGTTGCAATGACGAAAGGCCTTGCAAAAGAACTTGCGCCGAACGTTTTAGTGAATTGTGTTTGCCCCGGCGTTATCGGCTTTGGACTAGAGCTGGCGGGCGGTGACAAGAGGGCGGTGACGAGAACGCTTCTAAAAAAAGCTGTCGACGTGAAAGATGTAGTTGATGCCGTTCTATTTTTGGCGAAGAATAATAGCATGACGGGGCAAGTTATCTGCATAGATGGAGGGAAAAATGTATAACATAACTAAAACCTTTACCATTTGCTATGGCCACAGGCTTTATAAGGACCCCGGAAAGTGCGGGCACGTGCATGGCCACACTGGCAGGGTAGAAATTACGCTCGAAGGAAAGGACGTAGATGGGCTTGGAATGCTCAAAAACTTCGATTCTATTAAAGCAACGCTTGGTGTGTGGCTCGACGATAATCTGGATCACTCAATGCTCTTGAACGATAAGGACCCGTTAGTAACGATACTTGGTGAGGCCGGCGAAAAATTATTCATAATGGATTGTAATCCCACCGCCGAGAATATCGCACGCATGATATTTAAAGAAGCGAAGAAGAAAGGCCTGTCCGTTAAGTCGGTCGCATTCTGGGAATCGCCAACCGCAAATGCCGTCTATTTTGAGTAAGTAAGAAGTGTGATCGATTCTATGTGGTACGTCTGCGGGAACATGTCTATCGG
>CAIPVD010000255.1 GCA_903868375.1 uncultured delta proteobacterium | reverse complement strand
AGCGGTTCCGCCGCGCATTTCCGGGCCATAAGATGGCAGCCACGAAACCTGAAGATTTTCGTCCATTGCGGAATAGGCGAGCATTTGGCCTATCATCATTATTCCCTGCCCGCCGAAACCTGCCATGGTAACTTCACGCTGCATTATTAAATCTCCTCGCCGGGCCGCTTAAACACTTTAAGCGGATAGTACGGCACCATGTTCTTCTCTACCCATTCGGTCGCCTTGTTCGGATTCAATCCCCAGTTCGTCGGGCAAGTAGATAGAACCTCGACCAGCGAAAAACATTTGTTATCGACCTGATTTTGGAACGCCTCTCTTATGTAATTCTTCGTCTCGATCATTCCCTTCGGCGTATGAACCGCGGTCCTAACGATGAACGCCGGCGTGCGAAGCGATGAAAGTAGCTCCGACATTCTAAGCGGATATCCAACTTCGTTCACGTCGCGGCCCTTTGGAGAAGTTGTTGTGATCTGGCCCGGCATTGTCGTAGGCGCCATCTGGCCGCCGGTCATGCCGTAGATCGCGTTGTTAACGAATATTACGCAGATCTTTTCGCCTCTATTTGCCGCGTGGACTATCTCGCCCATACCGATAGAAGCAAGGTCGCCGTCGCCCTGATATGTGAAGACGATAAGGTCGGGGCGGGAACGCTTAATGCCAGTTGCCATTGCCGGCGCGCGCCCGTGAGCGGCCTCTACGAAATCGCAGTTGAAATAATTGTATGCGAGGACCGAGCATCCGACAGGCGCCACACCAACGGTTCGTTCACGTAGCCCTAACTCATCTAACACTTCTGCCACCTGACGATGAATGATGCCGTGCGTGCAACCCGGGCAATAATGCGTCGTGTTCTCGCGTAACGTCTCTGGCCTTTGAAAAACGATATCCATAATTTATTTCTTCACCAGTTTTTTAGCTAAGTCGAAAACCTCTTCGGGGGCCGGAATAAGGCCGCCCGTCCTGCCAAAAAATTCAATAGGCTTCTCGCCCTTTAATATTCGTTCAACATCTTCCAGCATCTGCCCCATGCTCATTTCTACAACCAGCACCTTACTTGCCTTCTTTGCCGTCGCGTATAGTTCCTTTTCAGGATACGGGAAGAGGGTGATGGGGCGAAGCAGTCCGGCCTTAATTCCCAGTTCATCCAGCATATCGATAGATGTTTTGCAGATGCGCGCCGTAGTTCCGTAAGCTACGAGCAAAAGGTCCATTTGCCTGTCGCATTTATATGTTTCAACGCGGACCTCGTGCTTTTTCATTTCTTCGTATTTGGCGCCGAGCTTCAAATTGAACTGGTGAAGGACTTCCGGGTCCATGAATACGGATGTGATGACGTTCGGTTTTCTGCCTTTGCAGCCGGTCGTTGCCCAATCTTTTGGAGGTAATGCAACTTGCTTACGCGGCTTGAATTCGACCGGTTCCATCATCTGGCCTATCATGCCGTCGCCGACGAGCATAACTGGGCTTCGATATTTATCGGCAAGATCGAACGCATCGACCATAAGATCGACCGCTTCTTGAACCGTCGAAGGCGCAAGTACGAGGCAGCGATAATCTCCGTGGCCGCCACCCTTTACCGCCTGAAAATAATCGGCTTGAGATGGAAGAATTCCGCCGAGTCCCGGTCCCGCGCGCATGATATTTACGAATACCGCAGGGATATCGGAGCCGGCAATGTAGGACATTGCCTCTGCCATAAGCGATACGCCAGGGCTGGAAGACGATGTGAAAACGCGGGTTCCGGTGCAAGCGGAGCCGTAGATCATGTTGGCGGCGCCAAGTTCCGATTCGGCCTGAAGGAAAACGCCGCCGACTTCGGGCAAACGTTTGGCAAGATATTCCGCAATTTCCGTCTGCGGAGTAATGGGATAGCCGAAGTAGTGCGTGCATCCCGCGTGTATCGCGGCTTCGCCTATCGCTTCGTTGCCTTTCATTAGCTTCTTTGCCATTTGTTAATACCTAAAAAAGTTGTATATCGCCCCGTTAACGCCGATCTTTATCGCCACATCGGGGCAGGTTATTGCGCAAAGCCTGCAGCCTATGCACTGGTGCGGCCTGACTACCTCCGCCGTGAAATAGCCCTTAAGGTTGATCTCTTTGGACATTTCTATCACGTGCTGGGGGCAGATGTTTTTACAGAGCTCGCAGCCCTTGCAATAATTTTTGTCGATAATAGCCTTTGGCATGTTTAACGCTCGCTATTCTAAACCGGTACACTTTACAACCGAAAAAAACAGAAAAAAATCAGCTCTTTTTCCGGTTCTTTTGGTTCAGGTCCGCGGCCTTTGTTAGTTCCTTCGGGCCAAAACGGCAGACCGGTTTCATATCCCATGGATGCCGCATGATCCGCTCTAACGGTAGAACGGGGGACGGCACTTGGCTCATATCCAATTTTGCTAGTAAACCCTTTTCAATTGAGACAAATCTGATAGGAAGCCTTGATTTTTCAGCTACTTCCCGAGCCTTCGTATAACCATTATATATGGTTTCAGGCGTTGTGTCTAGGAGAAGATGGGTGTTTAAAACGATGCCAGTTAGCCTTATTTTTCCGGCATCTTCGATCATTTTAAATGTTTCTAGGCAGCCTTTTACGTCGTCTGTGAAGGGTCGGCTAAGATTTAAGACAAAAAGATAGTCGGCATCTTTTTCCTTAAGGCTATCGTCGAGCGATGCCAAGATGCGCGCGCCCATATCTTCGCCGCCGACATCTAAAACGACATAGCCGTTCTTTCGCTCTAGCACGCCCTTAACCTGCGGAAGAATAATTGGAAGGTCGGCCCAAAAATATTCGCCCTTGGGGAATATCGTTTCTATTCCTTCATTTTCGAGTTGTTCTTGCGCCTCGCGGCAGCGGAAGTACGGATTGACGATATCCATATCGACTATGGCAACCGGCTTTACAACCTTTGAAAGTGCGATGGTGAAATTAACGGCGACCTCGGTCTTGCCGCTGCCGTAATTGCCGACGAAGGCAAAGAGCCTGCGGTCTAGTTCGACGCCGTTTCCAATGGTTATCGTCATATGCTGGGCTATAGCCGTATTAGCGGCGTGCGACAATAGATTTCTTCAATTCGATTATGCCATCGGCTACTTCGAGTAGGGATTTTTTCAGGTCTTCTCCCAGCTCTTTCCACCAGAAAGCGAATAATTTGCAATCGGCGGGTAGTGCCGCGCGCAGGCGCATGAACATTCCAAGGCTTAACGCTTTGCTGGCAAACACTGCCTTTGGCGGCCTTGATATTTTACCTGTTGTCCGTGTTTACCGAGAATTCTGGCATCTGGATATAAAATGTTGTTCACCGAGATAAATGAATATCGAACGTTCCTTGGCTCATATGAGGCACAAAAGCTGTTACAGTTGGTTGAAGCAATGCAGGTGGCAGCATAAAGAATCGCCATTAAAAAGATTAATCACTCAAATGCATATACTAATAAAATAATCCGCCAAGGAATTGCGTTATATCATTACCCTCTCCATTTTTTAACTGACCCATCTCTATAAATTCTAGCAATATATGGAGGCTTATTGGTTTCATAAAAACGTTCAATGGCTGGAATGGCATTAATGATAATATCTGTAGTTTCCTGCCCAGAAAGGCCACCTCTTGATGCGGGCATAAAAGCACAAACACCCGCTCGGTAAAGACACTGAATTTCTAACGGATTGCGGCCAATCCTTCTATCATGAGAAAGCACTATCCAGCCATTTTTGCCAGCTGCTTGCAACCAATCTGTATCAGGCGCATTTTCAGGAAACAAATCGTCATGATGTTGTGCAATACAGCCCTCTGTTATTAGGGCTGCGAGTAAGGATTTTTTAGGTAATGAACGATCTACAAAGTATACCAAACCCTTACGCTGCTTTTGATTCTTGTTCGCATCGGATGGCATCTTCAACCTTCTCCTGCCCAACACAATAATCGTTGGCTATACCTTCAACCGAATCACCAGCAATGAATCTTTCGAAAATAACGCAGGTGGGAATGCCGGTATCTACAAGAACTGGTTTGCCAAAGGAAACCCTGGGATCAATCATAATTCTTTTTGGCTCATCAAGTGACCTTTTAGAAATAAAAGGATAAAGCTTTATCGGTGCCCCATGAGCATCTCGCTCAATTCTTTTCAAGTATTTTCCAATGATTTCCTTCATGGCAACTTGCCCTTCTTGCGAAATTGAAATCAATGAACCATATTTTTCAACAAAAATATCTAACCCATCCGTTTCAAATGAATTCTCTGCTAATGGGTGTTTTGATGGATATTTGATACGTAAATAATTTAGCGCTTTTCTTACTTTCGGAAAGGAAATCCCATGTTTGCGTCGTATTGCATCCAACACATAAACTTCAACCAAGTTTGTAAAAGATAGAAAGCTTAGGTTTGGCTCAGGAAGGAATATTACGGCTTCTTGCCTAGAGCGAGGAAACCCCTTCACCCAATCTCTCAGCGTTGCACACGGAATGCCTAAATATCTTGCAGCCTCTTTAATAGAATATGCTGGTTGGTCAAAAATATTTTTAATTAATTCCCCATTTTTTGCCATACACACCCCCACGAATAATACAGATATTATACACTTATCACCTTTGAATAAAAGGTCAAAATATATACTGGATAATTTTAGACAAATTTTAGCACAGATAACAACTAAATCACTTTAAGCAGCTTTGATAGGCTTATCTTGAATGCATCAGCAATACGTCGCGCTGTGTAGAGGCTGACAGCCTTCTTACCAGACTCAACCTTTTGAAAATGCTGTGATGAGAACCCATAATCCTGCATATCTTCAAGGGTAAGGCCTTTGGCCATGCGCAGCTTCCTAACCTCTGCACCAAATTTCTTAAAGAATATCTTCTGCTCTTGATCCATTAACCCCTCTTATGGGGGTCAAGGTAATGTATGTAGTCCGAAAGGACAAAGCCCGATGGGGCTATATTTGCTTGACTAAAACAGTAATCTCTAATTAGATATATCTATATCTCACAATACACGGAACAAATTAGTGTAGAAAACATAGGAAGAGCTTATGAAACATCATATTTTCAAACTCCATCTAGCAATATCTATCTTTTTTACTTTTATATTATTATTACAAAGCTCTGATGTTTGTTTCGCAAACAAACAAAAATCATATGAAGACATGAACCTGCAATGTGAGCACTTAATTCAAGTCGGCAGATACCCTAAGGCAAAAACATGCTGCGAAGATATCATTAATAATTACTCAAATAAAAGTGGCGGCGATTACTGCATGGCTTATTTATTCATTGAGGCAGAAAAAGATGAAGAAAATAACAGTGAAGCATTAGATTACCTCAAACAGGCGGAAGCAAAAGAATCTACAGGACCAGAGTCATGCAATATTGTAAAGAATATTGCTT
>CAIPVD010000254.1 GCA_903868375.1 uncultured delta proteobacterium | reverse complement strand
GTTGGACAGGCCTTGACATTGTGGGATGTTCATAAGGGGCAGGATCGGGAAGATGTTATTCAGCGGAATATGCAGTTATTGGTAGAGAACAGAAGAAGGTTATTGTTAAAGATGTTTCCGCAGGTGGAGAAGATTGAACAACTGTTGAGGGGGGCTCTTACAAAACCTGTTCCTCAGGGATTGCGATTCGGGAGCGGCGTTAATTATGATCTTTTGCTAACGAGACTTCAGATTATTAATCAGAAAAGCAGGGAGATATTGGAACGACCTGCAGAACGTGCAGGTTTGAAGAAGCTTATGTCGTTGGCCCTGATCTTGTCTTTTGAATGGGAAGGGCTCACAGATCTTATTACATCTTTGACGCACAACACACCTGAGCAAGTGAACTGGTTTGCGTATGAATTTCATTCGTATACATCTTGTATCGAACATGTTGGCGCATTTGATAGCTGGCAATACCGTTTTTACAGGGATAAAGAATTTGTCCATTCTATTCTGAAGGATCTTGATTGGCAGCCACTGTTTATGCAGTATAGCCAAATAGGCGATTTTTTTGATTCAGAAAAGAGTCCTGTGGTTCCTGCGGAGCTTGGGCAAGCAGTCGTACCAGTCCAAGCGTCAGGGAAGGAAAAAGTCGCCGATGAAAGCCAGGCGTCCGCCCGCGCATCATCGAATACCGGTGGTATTGACATTACTGACATTGGCGTGAGACAGGCGGGCAACAGTAACGGCGTACAATTTGACAACGCCGCAATCCATAGGTTTATGGACGATCATTTTGAAGGGTTCTCGCCGGTGGTGGTGAGTGTCACGCCGATCGAGAATCCGCTATCGGTGATGGGGAAATAGGTCAAGTTTGCTCTACGCGCCCCGCGGGACCACATTGACAGATTTGGCTGCTTTTCCGTTGCCGCCAACAATTGTGGAGTAGAATACTGCAACTTTACAGGGGGCATTGTTATGGTGAATCACAAAATAAAAATTGAAATTTTGAGGACATGCGAGCAATGTCCCAAAAAATTGCCAGTTGGTTCTTTTGTTGTGCTTTCTAATGTTCCTGGCGCCGAAGTTCCTCAAGGAGTGTGTGCCAGAGCATTTCATTCTATTTACCCTTCGGCCATGGGAATGAGATTTTCTGATGCAACGTATTGGGAGCAAGGGAAGGGGTGCTTAGACATTGTTTGCCCTGATAGTCAAACGACATACCGTTTATCGAGGTTCAATGAGTAGTTGAAGGCATACTCGTACTTCGGCAGGTTAAAATCGAGTAAGGCCGTTCGAAACTCGTTAATCACCTGACCCCATTTCACATAACCCGTTGTGGGCATAAAAGCTTGCGACGGGTTATTCTTTTCAGGTTGATACCTGTATACTATGGTGATATACATATAGCGCATGGATATCCAGCAGATTCTAAACAGTTGCGAAGGTTTTCAGTGGGACAAGGGAAATAGTCTCAAGAGTTGGCTCAAGCATCAGGTTTCGCAGACGGAAGCTGAGCAGGTTGTTTTAAGCAGTCCGTTATTATTGGATGACGCGCAACATTCGGAAGATAAAAAGAGATATCTTGCTTTCGGTATAACAGATGTGGGTCGACATTTAGTTGTTGCTTTTACTGTTAGAGGTTCTCAAGTGCGGATTATTTCTGCCAGAGACATGAATAGGAAGGAAAAGGAAATTTATGAAAAAGTTAAAACCAATTCCCGAATTTAAGAATACTCAGGAGTGGTCTGATTTTTGGATGACTCACGATACAACAGAATATGTTGATTCGTCTAAGGCTAAGAGGGCTGTTTTTCCTAATTTAAAGCCGACTTGCAGGAGCATTTCTTTAAGGCTGCCCGTATCCATGATAGATAGACTTCGGGTTCTCGCCAATAAGCGGGATGTGCCATACCAGTCTTTGTTGAAGACTTTTCTGGCGGATCGCTTGAAGCAGGAAATGATGGTTCATTAAAACGATGTGGCGATAATGAGATCAAAGTATAACTTTTCAAAGATGAAGGGGCGCAAGAATCCTTATGCAGCACGTCTTAAGAAATCGGTTGTATCGCCGTCGCCCCGAGTGGACGGCGCGTAAGGTCTTAAGCTAATAGCATAGGATCATTAGCTATAAGCCAGTTACAAAAGTTGTCCCGCGCTTGTCCCCATTTGAATGAACAGAGCCCTTTAGCCCAAAAGCCGAAGGGCTTTCTGTCTGCAGGGCATACACTTACCTCCGTGAATGGAATCTTCGGTCTTTTAAGAGAAGCAAGATGATGATAATATACAATTTAATGATGCAGGT
Source organism: uncultured delta proteobacterium (assembly GCA_903868375.1). Taxonomy (GTDB): domain Bacteria; phylum UBA10199; class UBA10199; family 1-14-0-20-49-13; genus CAIPVD01. The sequence goes on along the minus strand of CAIPVD010000254.1, from coordinate 451 downwards.
GTGTAGGGGATCTATTAAAGACAGGGGGATTATGAAAAGAATATTTTTTATTTGTTCATGCCTGTTTCTCATGGGGTGTACAACAATGATATCGGCAACGAACAAATTGAACATAGGGATGTCGAAGCAGGAAGTCATTGGAGTTCTGGGAGAGCCGCAGTCCTCAAAAGCAAGTGAGAATGAAGAAGTGTGGGAATACCAACTTTTGGCGACTGATTTGAGGGAACATGAAGAGTTCTGGGCGGTTTTTAAAGATGGACGGCTTGCACAATATGGGAAAGCGGGGGATTTTCTTTCTGCATCACCCGGGCACCATAGACGCCATGATATGAAGGAGCGTTGAGTAAGATCATCGATAAGTTGTTCCGCGCCTGACCTTATTTAGCAAAAGACCCCGCTTAACGCGGGGTTTTTTATTTGCTTGTTATACCGCAGTACAATTGATTCATTT
>CAIPVD010000253.1 GCA_903868375.1 uncultured delta proteobacterium | reverse complement strand
GTAAGTTCAACGCCGATCGTATGTTTGATAGTTTTCGACAGTTCTTCTAACGCCGTTTTCGCTTCCTTTTGCCTTGCCTTGTCGCCTGGAATGTAAAAATAGACGCGTGCGATGCTCAAGTCTTTCGTCATCTTAACGTTCGTGATCTGAACCCCGTTAAGCCGCGGGTTCGTCACCTCTTTATAGAAGAAGGACGCGATGACTTGGTAGACCTGCTTTGCGATCCTATCCGATCTGTCGTAAGGAAGATTCCTTGGCATATGAATTATAATTTTTGCGCGATCTGTTCTATTATAAAGGCCTCGATAATATCGCCGACCTTTATATCGTTATATCTCTCGATCGATATACCGCACTCGTTGCCTTCAGAGACCTCTTTTGCATCGTCTTTAAAGCGCTTGAGCGAGGATATCTTGCCGGTGAACACAATAACGCTGTCACGCAGTAACCTAACGCCTGCGTTTCTCGGCACTTTGCCGTCTTTAACGGAGCAACCGGCGATCGTTCCGATCTTGGATATACTGAACACCTGCCGAACTTCCGCGTGGCCGGTGATCTTTTCTACCTGAAGAGGCGCCAAAAGACCTTCCATCGACTTTTTCACCTCGTCCATGACGTCGTAGATAATGGAATAGCGCCTGATTTCAACGCCCTCTTTTTCAGCCACTGCCGTAACGCCGGCTTCGGGTACCACGTTGAATCCGATAATGATACCGCCACCTGCCGCTGCAAGAAGGACGTCGCTTTCTGTAATACCGCCAACGCCTGCATGCAATATTTTAACTTTAACTTTTTCGGTAGATAATTTGACAAGTGCTTCCTTAATAGCTTCGACGGAGCCGTGGACGTCGGCCTTAAGGACGATGCCTAGCTCTTCGAGCGAACCTTCCGCAACCTGCTTGTGCAGGTCTTCCAGCGTTACACGCGAGCTCTTCGCAAGGCTTTCAAGGCGTTGCTTCTGCTGGCGCGTTTCGCTGACCGTCCTTGCGTCCTTTTCATCCGCCGCTTCGACAAGCTCATCGCCGGCCATTGGCACACCGGAGAGCCCGATTATAGAAACAGCTTCCGATGGACCGGCCTGCTCTACATTTTGCCCAAGTGAATTGATAAGCGCACGGACCTTGCCATAGTGAAGGCCGCAAACGGCCGCCGCGCCTACCTTTAACGTTCCTTCTTGAACAAGAACCGATGCAACTGGGCCAAAGCCTCTGTCCATTCTTGCTTCGATTATGGTTCCCTTCGCCGGACAATCCTTGTCGGCCTTAAGCTCCATGACCTCTGCCTGCAACAGCACCATATCGAGCAGCTGATCTATTCCCTGCCCCGACTTTGCAGACGTCGGCACGCAGATAACGTCTCCACCCCAATCTTCTGGAAGAACGCCGTATTCCGAGAGGGAACGCTTTGTTCTTTCGGCGTTCGCTTCTGGCTTATCTATTTTATTTATGGCAACGATGATCGGGACTCCTGCTGCGCGTGAGTGATCGATCGCTTCTTTCGTCTGCGGCATAACGCCGTCGTCCGCCGCAACGACCAAGATCACGATATCCGTTACCTTCGCTCCACGTGCGCGCATTGCGGTGAAAGCCGCGTGGCCGGGAGTATCTATAAATGTTATCTTACCTTTGGGAACAACGACTTCGTAGGCTCCGACATGCTGGGTAATTCCACCTGCCTCGCCAGCGGCTACCTTTGCCTTGCGGATATAATCGAGCACGGACGTCTTGCCATGGTCGACGTGACCCATAATCGTGACAACTGGAGGACGCGAATGGGAACCTTTTCCTCGCTCTTTCTTCACCGTCTTTAAGATATCTTCTTCCTTGAACGCTACTTTTTCAATTTCGTAACCGTAATCTTTGCAGATGATCTCTGCCGTATCGACGTCGATAGCCTGATTAACCGTAACCATCATGCCAAGTGCCATTAGCTTCGCGATGATCTCGCTCGCCTTTATGCCCATGTTCTGTGACAGTTCCGATATTGTAATAGCTTCCGATATTTTAATGACCTTCTTGCTGGCGCGTGGCTCGGTTATCGCCGTTTTTTGGAACTCGCGTTTGACCGGCTTTCTTCTTCTGGGCCCTGGCTGGAAAACACGGTCTTTGGGGACGATCGTAGGTATCTCGAGTGGAGCTGTTTCGTCCACTACGTAATGCTTAAGTCCGCCGGCGCGTTTGATCTCTTCAAGTTCCATCTCCGCCTTGGAAAGTTTTTTCTTCGGAGCCTTTTTAAATTTATCTTCAAGTGCTTGCAGCGTTGTAGCTGCGCGCTGGCCGGGGCCTGTCATGGACTCGCCTGGCCTTTGTGTGCGAACCGTGGCTTTTTCTGAAAGTTTGGGCTGCGAAATGATCGTAAGTTTTTGCATCCCGCTGCCGGCAACGACAGGAGCCACGCCTCTGAAAGGCTGCGGCGTGAAGCTTTGGGCTCTGTAAGATCCGGAAGCCGACGCCTGCGCAGAAGCAGAAGCGCGCACCGTTACTTGTGCCGGTGCAGGTGTTCGCGTTTGAGCAGGTGCTGGAACATGTTGTATAGGCGCGGCCACTTTTGGTGCCTGGAGAACTGCAGGCGCGCTAACTATTGCAGCAGGGGCAGGCGCCGCGGCTTTTACAGGTTCTGCGGCAACCTTCTCTTCCGCTACAGGCTGCGCTTGCGGCGGAGTTGCATCCAGTTTCGCTCGGCGCCTAATAACGGTCGTTTTAACTCTTTGTTCTACGATCTCTGCCATTTGTTATTTATCCTCGTTGCTACGTTCATCTAATGTCGGTTCTTCGTTGCCTTCGGCCGGTTTTTCTTCGGCTGGCTTTTCGGCCGCTGCTACGGCTGCCGCCGCTGCGGCTTCCTCTGCGGCAATTTTATCTGCGGCTGCCTTCTCTACGGCAGCCCTCAAAGTATTTTCAGCCTTAATAGCTTCCTGCACGGCAATTATTTCGGCAATGACATCCGCCGTCGTAACGCCGTCTTCTCTGGCCTTAACAGCCTTGGCATGAAGCGCCTTAAGCGAATCTTTATCCATACCAGGAAGCGACATGAATTCTTCTTCACTAACGCCCGATATGTCTTCGACCGTACGGTAGCCGTTGCCATAAAGGACAAGCGACGTGCCATCATCGACTCCAAGTATCTTCTTAAGCGATGCCTTGTGGCGCTGCATTAGCTCTTCGATTCTGCTTTCGCTCAAGACATCTAAGTCCCAGCCGGTGATCATGGCGGCAAGGCGGACGTTCTGGCCGCGTTTGCCTATTGCAAGAGATAGCTGGTCGTCTGGCACCACTATCTCCATTTTGTGTTCCTTTTCCTTTATAATGATGCGTGAAACTTCGGCCGGGGCTATCGCATTACAAGCGAACCGCGCCACGTCCTCGTCCCACTGAACTATATCGATCTTCTCGCCGCGCAGTTCCTGAACGACCGTTTGCACGCGAGAGCCTTTTCTTCCGACGCAGGCACCGACCGGATCGACATCGCTATCGTTAGAATAGACGGCAATTTTTGTGCGCGCTCCAGGATCGCGGGCCACGCCCTTGATCTCGACTATACCTTCGCTGATCTCCGGGGTTTCGATCTCGAACAATTTCTTAACGAACATCGGGTGCGACCTTGAAAGTACCAGCTGTGGTCCGCTACCACGCCCTATCTCCAAAAAATATCCTTGAAGGCGTTCGCCGTTCTTGTAATGTTCGCTTGGCACCATTTCGCTTCTTGGTATGATGGCTTCCGTCCTGCCTAGATCTATTATGATATCGCCGTTCTTTTCAACGCGGCGGACGACGCCCGTGATAAGCTCGCCGATCCTGTCTTTATATTCGTTATAGACGACCTCGCGCTCTGCATCGCGTAGCTTCTGCACTATCACCTGCTTTGCCGCCTGCGCTGCAATGCGCCCGAAGTTTGCCGGCATCTTAACACCTAGACTATCGCCTATCTGCGCCTCGGTGTCGAGTTTGCGGCCTGCTTCAACCGTCATTTCGATGTTATCATCGACGACAGTTTCCACGACCGTTTTGAACTGAAAGAGTTCGACCTCTCCCTTTTCGCTGTCGTAGTGCGCTTCGAGTTCGCCTAAATGCCCCCATTTCTTGCGGGCAGCGGTAAGTATCGCCGCTTCGACCACTTCAATAAGTTTTTCTTTTGGGATGTTCTTTTCTTTAGAAACAAGTTCCAACACCCTATCTAATTCCTGCAATGCTCCTGCTGCCATACTTATCTCCTCTTGCTTTTTCGTTCTTCTTTGAGAACTTTGACCTCTAATCGGGCCTTTGCTATTTTATCTAACGGCACTTTGTATTCGGTGCCATCTACATTTATTAATACATCGAGATCGGCCACGCCAACGAGCTTACCAAAATAATTTCCGCGCCCGTCTATCGGCTCGTTCGTTTTAATGCGGGCGAGTTCGCCTTTGAACCTTTCGAAATCGGCCAGCTTTTTAAGCGGCCTGTTTATCCCCGGCGACGAAACTTCCAGCAAATACCTGCCTTTGACCAAGTCTTCTACATCTAGCACGCCTTCGACCGACCGCGAAATTTTACTGCAATCGTCTATAGTTACCGTGCCGTCCGGGCGCTCGACAAAAAGCCGCAAAATCCAGCCGCCTTCGTTCACATATTCAACATCTACGATGTTGTAGCCTATGCTTTTAATGACCGGCCTGACTATTTCTTCTACTTGCGCTTCTAGTTTTTGTCTGTCCATATAACAAAAAAGTGGGCTAGAAAACTTCTTGCCCACTTCGAAAGAAACCCCCAGAATCTGATGTGGTTAGCTGTATACACATAACTTTAGTTTCAATGCAAGAGTAATATTCCTTCAAATATTTGACAATGACTATTCATTCATGTATATGCCCCGAACATTACTAAAGGGGGTAATTCATATGTCAAAAAAGTATGTAGCAGTAGCAGTGATGTTGGTAGCAGTTTTGGCTTTCGCAGCATGCGGCGGAAGAGGCGGCAAGACGCTCGTCTCCGTCAACGGTAAGGCGATCACCGAAGGCGACTTAGATTTCTTGGGCAACATGAACCCAAGACTTAAGGCGCAGATAAGCACGCCGTTCGGCAAGAAGCAGATACTCGACAATTTGGTCGACCAAGAGCTTCTCTATCAAGCAGCCCTAAAGAAAGGCCTGCAGCGCGAATCAGATGTTAAGGCAAAGATCGAGCTATACAGAAAAGTTGTCATCGGCCAGTCATTCATCGAAAGCTACATCAAGAACGCAGCGAAGGAATATTACGATAAGCACAAAGACGAATTCCAGAAGCTGCAATTATCAGATATCCTGATCAAATTCGGCGGCGAAGAAGACAAGAAGGCTCGCTCCAAAGATGCAGCGCTGAAACTAGCGGACGACGTTAAGAAGAAATTGGATGGCGGCGCTAACTTTGCGGACGTTGCAAAGGAATCTTCCGAAGATCCATCGACAAAGAATAACGGCGGCGACTTGGGCCTTGTTTCCAAGAACGATCCAAGATTCGAAGCAAAGGGATTTGCCCCAGTGTTTGACAAAGCCTTCACCATGCAAGTTGGCCAGATCGCGGGCCCTATCGAAGCAAAGGACGGCTATCATATTATAACCGTTACAAAGGGACTGGAACTTCAGCCATACGCAGATGTCGAACAGCAGATACTCTTTAAGGTGCAAAACGATGAGCGCACTAAATTAATGGCAGATATAAAGAAAGACGCCAAGGTAGTGTATCCTGGCGAAGATAAAAAGGCGGAGCCCGCAAAACCGGCAGAAGGCGCAGCAGCATCGGCGGTAGCGCCAACGCCAGCACCGGCACCAAGTGCGGCGCCAGTTCCAGCATCAAAACCGGAAGCAAAGGCACCAGCTTTCCAACTGAAGCCGACGGCAAAGCCGATCGCACCAGCGAAAGCTAAGTAACGAACGACGTTACATACATTAAAAAACCCCTCGTAGAATCTACGGGGGGTTTTTATTTTGCATCGAACAACTAACTATTCCGCGACAACAACGTCTTCTTCTTTTTCGGCGAGCCTGGCGACGCTTCCGACCTTCTCGCCCTCTTCTAATGAAATTAGGCGAACGCCTTGCGTATTGCGGCTAATTAGCCCCACATTTTTCGCGTGAGTTCTGATGACCGTACCTTTTGAAGTAACGAGCATAATATCGTCCGTATCGGATATCTGCATCGCGCCGATTACTGAACCATTTCTATCGGTCGTCTGTATAGTAATGATGCCGCTTCCGCCGCGTCCCTGCACACGATATTCAGAAAGCTCCGTGCGTTTTCCATAACCATTCGCAGTGACGGTAAGTATCGGCGTATCGTTCGTGATGGTTTCCATCGCAACGACTTCATCGCCCTTCGCCGCTTCGATTCCCCAAACGCCGTATGTTGCGCGGCCGGTTGGGCGGACATCTTCTTCTTTGAAACGGATCGACTGGCCTTGTTTCGTGGTTAGGAAAATATCTTCTTTACCGGCGGTAAGCTTAACGGAAACCACTTCGTCGCCATCTTCTATCTTTGTGGCAACGATACCGCTCGCGCGAGGATTCGAATATTCCATGATATCCGTCTTCTTGATAAGCCCCTTCTTCGTCGCCATGACGATGAAGCTGCCCTCTTCGAACTTTTTAACAGGTAGGATCGCCGCGATCTTATCGTCGCTAGCCATCTGCACAAGGTTCGTTATAGCTTTGCCTTTGGCGGTACGGCCTATCTGCGGTATTTCGTGAACTCTTAGCCAGAAGCACTTGCCTGACTGGGTGAATATCATTACGTAGCTATGCGTTGACGCAATGAAAAGGTCTGCCACAAAATCGTCATCACTTGTGGTCATTCCCGTTTTCCCGCGCCCGCCCCTGCGCTGCGCACGATAGATGCTTATGGGATTACGCTTGATGTATCCTAGATGCGAAACCGTGACGACCATATCTTCTTCCTGGATAAGATCTTCGACCGTTAGGTCTTCCGATCTTGCTACGATCTCGGTGCGGCGCGCATCGCCATATTTTTTCTTTATCTCTTCGATCTCGGTCGAGATTATTCCCATGATAAGTTTTTCGCTCGAGAGTATCTCGCTTAGCCGTTTGATCAGTGCGATCACTTCTTTATATTCTTCGATGATCTTTTCGCGTTCTAGCCCAGTTAACCGCTGCAAGCGCATATCTAACACTGCCTGCGCCTGGATCGCGGAAAGCGCGAACTTCTTCATTAATCCAGCCTTCGCCTCGTCCGGAGCCTTCGACCTTTTAATCAGCGCTATCACTTCGTCGATATTTTCGACCGCTATCTTTAAGCCCGCCAATATATGCGCACGCTCTTCAGCTCTGCGGAGTTCATATGCCGTTCTGCGAGTGACAACTTCTTTGCGATGATCGATGAAGAGCTGCAGCATTTCCTTCAGGTTCAAAACCTTCGGCTGGCCGTTCACGATGGCGAGCATGATAACGCCGAACGTGTCCTGCATCGACGTATGTTTATAAAGTTGGTTCAAGATAACGCCGGAGACTGTGCCCTTTTTAAGTTCGATAACGATGCGCATGCCGTCTCTATCTGATTCGTCGCGCAGGTCGGAAATGCCTTCGATCTTTCCTTCGCGAACAAGTTCTGCAATGCGCTCGATAAGGCGCGCCTTGTTGACCTGATACGGGATTTCACTGACTATTATAGCTTCGCGGTCGCCGCGCGATATTGGTTCTATCGCCGCACGTGCGCGCATTTGAATTATTCCACGGCCGGTTTCGTACGCGCTCTTTATTCCGTCCCTTCCATGAATATAAGCTGCGGTCGGGAAATCGGGGCCCTTCACATATTTCATCAGATCGGGAATTTTAAGATCCGGTTCTTTAATGAGCGCAAGGAGTGCATCGGAGACTTCCGTTAAATTGTGCGGCGGAATCTTCGTTGCCATACCGACCGCTATGCCTTCACTGCCATTCACAAGAAGGTTCGGGATACGTGACGGCAAAACCACCGGTTCAACGGTCGAGCCGTCGAAGTTCGGCGCGAAATCGACCGTTTCTTTGTCGATATCGGCCAGCACTTCTTCGGCTATCTTTTCAAGCCTCGCTTCCGTGTAACGATAAGCGGCGGCTGAATCTCCGTCCACGCTGCCGAAGTTGCCTTGCCCGTCTATTAAGGGATAGCGCAAGTTCCAACTCTGCGCCATACGGACCAACGTATCGTAAACCGAGGAATCGCCATGCGGATGGTATTTCTTTAAAACTTCGCCAACGACGCCGGCGCACTTTGAATAACGCTTGTTGGATAAGAGCCCTTCGCTGTACATCGCGTAAAGAACGCGCCTGTGGGCCGGCTTTAGTCCGTCGCGGATATCCGGCAGCGCACGGCCTATAATAACGCTCATTGCGTAGTCCAAATACGAACTCCGCATTTCGTCTTCGATATTGATCTTTATCACTTCTGCAGACTGGACCATTTAAAACTCTCCCTTTTTTGATTGAAAAATGACGGGTATTATTAGCAATTTTAGAGGCAGAATGTCAAACGCATTATAATGTTTTGAGGACTATCACAGAGGTGTCGTTGGAACCGTTAAGCGCCCTTATCTGCCTTTTTCAAACCAACTACAATGACTATCGCTAATATCGCCCCGACCGCCGCCAGCGAACCAGCGATTATAAGCGCTGTCTTCCCAGCGCTGAACTTTTCTTCCTGAAGAGTATCTATGCTGGATAATGGGATCGAGCTTATGATCTTGCCGTTCGCGTCTTTAATATGAAGGTTCTTTTCATCTGCCACGACATTCGCACCCTTTTCCCTCACGCTGTATCCGTTCTCGGTATGAACATAATATTTCTGTTTTGGGTCGAACTTAGTTGTTTGAATATCATGCGCAGTGGTCGGCAACTGGTGAATGGTCACGCATGACGAAAACGTCACGCAAAGAACTACCGCGACAAGTTTTTTGAGCATGCGATATGTATATCCAGCCCCTGTTTTTTTTGCAATGTTTTATTATCATCACACGTCCTCGCCCAAGTCGTCTGCTTTTCAACGTAAAATGAAAACGTCCCTATACTGTTTTTTGGAATCGTTAAACTTTTGGGTGACGCCGAACGGGGCGCCCCAATTTGCGCCAGCAGCCAGATACCCAAACAAACGCCGTGTGCAATGAAAAGCTTTGGCGATGCCGAAATTGGGGCTGTTCGGCGGCAGGCCCCGAAAGTTTCATGAACCAAAAAAATACTAGGGTCGTGGAATAGATCAACAATTCGATTGACTTTGTTTTCGCGTTTCGACACTCATATTGCTATGTCCATAAACGTCCTAATAGTCGACGACGACAAGGCAAATTGCACGTTGATAGCAAAGACACTGGCGCCTCGCGGATTTGCATACGCCACAGTTAGCTCCGGCAAGGCGGCGATCGAAGAAATAGCAAAGCAGAACTTCGATGTCGTCCTGCTAGATGTTATGATGCCTGGGATGGACGGCTTTGAAACATGCAGGCTCATCAAAAAGAACGAGGCAACGCGCTTCTTGCCGGTGATACTCGTCACCGCCCTTCACGAATCCGAAGACCGAGTAAAAGGAATAGAATCTGGCTGCGACGATTTCTTGAGCAAACCACTCGATAGAATGGAGCTGATCGCGCGCGTTAAGGCGCTTGGCGATGTAAAAAAGTTGCACGATGACCTGGAGAACGCCGAGACGGTCGTAATGAGCCTCGCAAAAGCCGTCGCCGCGCGTGACGACGACACCGGAGAACATTGCGACAATATAGATAAGCTTGCAGTTCAGTTCGGAAAATTCCTTGAACTTGAACCTTCCGCCATCAAATTACTTGAACGAGTCGCGATCCTTCACGACGTCGGAAAGATCGGCATACCCGACGCCATTCTTTTGAAACCGGGCAAGCTTACCGAAGATGAGTGGAAAACAATGCGCCGACATCCGATAATTGGCGAAGAGATATGCAAGCCGCTGCGCACATTAAAAGACGCCTGCCCTATTATCCGCGCCCATCACGAAAAGTGGAACGGAGCTGGCTATCCCGACGGACTCAAGGGCGAAGAGATCCCCTATCTCGCACGCGTATTCCAAATTCTCGATGCGTACGACGCGCTGATGAGAGAGCGGCCCTACAAAAAAGCAATGACGCAAGATGAAACAATGAAAATATTACAAGACGAAACAAATCGCGGCCTCTGGGATCCGGAACTGATGAAAAGATTTACGACCTTCATTAACTTATAGGATATAGATCCAAAACTCTCAAATTTTAAATCCTTGACCAACGACATATAATTTATTAGGTCCGCGCGCAATGTTATTTAATACTTATCCATCTCTTGGTGTATGGCAATCACCTGCTTCTCTGCTTTCGGCCATTCCATATTTGAATACAATGGGAGCAGCGATATCGCCAGCGCCGCTAGTGATAGAAAATCCGCTCGTTTTTATAGTAAATCCTGTGGCCAGAGGAGGCGCGGCAAAGATCGCTGACCAAGTTCATAAAGACATTCACAGAATGACAGACGCAGGCGAGCTTAAGCTCCTTGGAGGCATGACCTTTGTGGAAACAGTAGAGGACCCAGCTGAAAGGGCAAGCGCGATCGTTAAAGCTGTGATCTCATCCAACCCAGGCAAGACGCCTATCGTTGTAGTTTTTGGCGGCGACGGAACTGTCGCGACTGTAATGGAAGCATTGCTAAAAGGAAAGAACGGCAGCCCACTTCCCTATCTTATCCCGGGCCCAGGTGGAACTGCGGGCGACCTAAAAAGAAATGCGGGTTTTTCGAATGAACCTTCCACATTCATCAAGCAGTTGGCCAAAGCAAAGCCCGCCGAACTAGATATTATCACGGTCCGAATAAATGGGGACGAATCGAGATTACTGCTCCATAGCCAGACGAATGGCGCTTCGGGCGTGATGTTCGAAGCTGTCCATGAAAGATTTGCGAAGTATAGAGCGGCAGGCAAAATGCATCCGATACATGGCATATTAGGTTACTTGCGCGAAGTGCCACCGGCTTTCTTCAATATGCAGCCGTTCCAAGTGAATATGTTCCTCGATGGAGTACAGGTACTTTTAATGTGTCCACGTTCTGTGAAATTGTTGGAACTGCGAACACAACATCTATGGCAGGTATCGGAAGATTGCCACAGCCAGTTAAAGGC
>CAIPVD010000252.1 GCA_903868375.1 uncultured delta proteobacterium | reverse complement strand
CGAACGGGATGCCCGATTCTTCCGAATAGCCTATCGCCGCGGGTAGCCCGGAATCTGGGATCGGCACCACGATATCGGCTTCTACCGGATGTTCGCGAGCGAGCTGAACGCCGAAACCTTTTCTCATCTCATAAACATTTCTGCCGAACACAAAAGAATCTGGACGCGCGAAATATATATATTCAAATATACAATGTGCCTTCTTTTGCTCATGCTCAAATATGCGAATACTGCGCATGCCGTCTTTATCGAACACGAGCATCTCGCCAGGTTCAACATCGCGTAGATATTTTGCTCCTACCAGGTCGAACGCCGAAGTTTCCGATGCGACGATGAAACCGTCTCCCAATTTACCCAAGACCATCGGCCTGAAACCCTTGGGGTCGCGAGCGGCGATCATCCTCGTTTCTGTTAAGAAGACGAACGAATAAGAACCCTTAATTTTTTTAAGCGCTTCTGCAAGGCGCTCTTCAAGCGGCTTCGTACCGCCCTTTGCTACCAAATGCATGACGACTTCAGAATCGACGGTCGCCTGAAATATCGAGCCTTCCTTCTCGAGTATTGAACGCAGCTTCTTGTAGTTGGTCAAATTACCGTTGTGGGAAACAGACAACCATCCGTGCGCGTACTTGATAACGAATGGATAGGCGTTCTTAAGCGACGATTCGCCCGACGTGGAATATCTGACATGGCCTATCGCGTTTCTGCCGGCCAGTTTGGAGATGATATCTTTCGTAAAGATATCGGCGACAAGCCCCATCTCGCGATGCTGATGCAACGCCTCGCCATCGCTTGTTACTATACCGGCGCACTCTTGGCCCCTGTGCTGTTGAGCGTAGAGGCAAAGATACGCTAAGTTCGCCGCCTCGGGTTGATCATATATTCCAACTATTCCACACATTAATTTTTCCTCACTTTCAAGAAACGATCTTCTTTATGCTTTCGCTCCACAGACCGTAAATATCTTTCAAGCCGACATCTATTAAGTCGCCAATCTTTAGCTTATCGCCGCCGACCGAACCTATAATGTTCGCCGGGCAACCGAAAGACTTTGCAATGGTAAGGAGCAGGTCTGCGTCTTTTCCAGAGCACGACAGTATTATTCGCGAAGGCGCTTCACTAAATAACAATGCATCGGAGCGAACATCGTCTTCCAATTTTACTTCCGCACCGATCATTTTGCAGTTATCTTGCATGCAACACTCTGCCAGCGCGACCGCTAGCCCTCCATCGCTTATGTCATGTGCAGATTTGACGATACCACGGCCAATTGCGGCAAGCACCGCCTTATGCAAGCTCTTCTCTCTTTCAAAATCTAAGTGCGGCGGATTGCCGGCGATCTTATTGTGGATCTGTTTTAAGTATTCGCTTCCGCCAAGCTCGTTCGTATTGACGCCGAGCAAGATCACCACATCGCCCGTATCTTTAAAGAACTGTGTTGTGTGCTTTGATATATCGTCTATTACTCCGACCATTCCCACCGCGGGAGTGGGATAGATGGCGTCTTTGCCGGTCTCATTATAGAAGCTGACGTTGCCGGAGACGATCGGGGTTCCGAACTGCTTGCAACCTTCCGACATACCGAGGCACGATTGTTCAAACTGCCACATAATTTCGGCACGTTCCGGGTTTCCAAAATTCAAGCAATCGGTGACCGCAAGAGGCCTTGCGCCGCTTGCAACAAGATTACGCGCATTTTCGGCTATTGCATGCGCAGAGCCCCAATAAGGATCCAAATAACACCAGCGCGAATTGCAATCGACGGTTAGAGCCACCGCCTTATTCGTTCCCTTTATGCGCATGACCGCCGCATCGCTTCCAGGAAGCACCACGGTATCGGTGCCGACCATGTGATCGTATTGCCTATAGACCCACGATTTGCATGCAAGGTTCGGCGAGCCGATAAGTTTCTTGAACGTATCATTATAATTTTTTGGTTCCGCTATCTTTTTCAGGTCAAGCTTTTGCACCTTATCCTGCCAGCCGGGTTTTTTGATAGGCCGCTCATAGACCGGCGCCGCATGAACAAGCGGGGCTATTGGAAGTTCGCAAACGACCTTCCCTTTTTGGCGGACGCGCATTATTCCATCGTCTGTAACTATGCCAACCACCTCGGCGTCCAGGTCCCACTTCTTGAAAATATCTATGATCTCTTTTTCGCGGCCGACATGCGTGACAGCGAGCATTCGTTCCTGCGATTCGGATAGCATTATCTCGTAAGGTGTCATTCCTGTTTCGCGAAGAGGAACCTTATCCAGATCCATATCTATACCGGTACCCGCACGCGAAGCCATTTCGAACGAAGAGCTTGTAAGCCCAGCCGCACCCATATCCTGAATGCCGACTATTGCATCGCTCTTCATTGCCTCTAAGCACGCCTCGAGCAAAAGTTTTTCTGTGAATGGATCGCCGACCTGTACCGTAGGCCTGCGCTCTTCGTTGCCGCCGCCAAAGACGTCGCTTGCCATCGTGGCGCCATGAATTCCATCGCGGCCGGTCTTTGAACCGATGTAGATAACCGGATTGCCAACACCGGATGCAAAACCTTTGAAGATATCACCTTTTTTAACGATGCCTGCCGTGAAAGCATTTACGAGATTGTTACCGTTATAACATTCATCGAACACGACCTCGCCGCCAACGGTCGGAATTCCCATGCAGTTGCCGTAATGCGCGATACCTGCAACGACGCCCTTTAATAGATAAGGCGTCTTCGCATTGTCGGGCGAACCGAAACGTATCGAATTCAAATTTGCGATCGGACGCGCGCCCATCGTAAAGACATCGCGCAAAATTCCGCCGACGCCAGTTGCTGCGCCCTGGAACGGCTCGATGAACGAAGGATGATTGTGCGATTCCATCTTGAATGCAACGCAAAGGCCATCGCCGATATCTACTATGCCGGCGTTTTCGCCAGGCCCTTGCACAACGTGCGGGCCGGTCGTTGGAAGTTTCTTTAAGTGAACCTTGGAGCTTTTGTATGAGCAGTGTTCGCTCCACATAACCGAAAAGATCCCAAGCTCTGTGATATTCGGCTCGCGATCTCCAAGTGCCTTTTTAAGCCTTTCATATTCCTGTTCGGAAAGGCCGTGCTTCTTGACTATCTCTGGAGTTACTTTTGTATTCTGGTCCATAAAATTATTTTTTGGTTGAAATTATCGATTCAAAGACACGAAGGCCATCCGTGCCGCCAAGTATCAATTCACTTATTCTCTCCGGATGCGGCATGAGCCCCAACACGTTACCCTTTTCGTTCGTGATGCCCGCGATATCTGCCAGAGCGCCGTTCGGATTTTCGCCGTGATATTTAAATGCGATCTGCCCGTTGGACTCCAGTCGCCTTAACGTCACCTCATCGCAGAAATAATTCCCTTCGTTGTGCGCGATAGGAAGCGTTATCACTTCGCCAGCGTCGTACTTGTTCGTCCACGGCGTTTTATTGTTCACCTTCACCTGAATATATTTGCAGATGAACGTAAGCGACGTATTCCTCATCAGCACACCCGGAAGCAACCCGGACTCGGTCAGCACCTGAAAACCGTTGCAGATGCCTATCACATAACCGCCACTCTTCGCATGCTCGATGACCGACTTCATAACGGGCGATTGTTTTGCAATTGCACCACAACGTAAGTAATCGCCGTAAGAGAATCCACCTGGCAGGATCACGCAATCGACACCTTTTAAGTCGGCATCTTTGTGCCAAAGGTAGACGGCTTCTTGTCCGCAGACCTTGGTCGGGACGTGGAAACTGTCGCGGTCGCAATTCGAACCTGGAAAAACTACGATACCGAATTTCATAAATGCGGCCAGCAAAGTTTCAGGCCAGCAATGCCAGCAAAGTTAAAACTCCTAACCTTGCTTGCCTTGCTTGCCTTGCTTGCCTTGCTGGCAAGTTGTTATTCGCTCACTTCAAATTTGTAGCTCTCTATCACCGTGTTAGCCAAAAGTTTTTCGCACATAGCCTTTACGTGTTTCTCGGCCTCGGACTTTGTAACGCCTTCCAGCTTCAGCTCTATGAATTTTCCAATGCGAACGTCCGTCACCTCTTTAAAGTTCAGTGTTTCCAGCGAATGTTTCACCGCCTTGCCTTGCGAGTCCAAAACGCCGGTCTTTAACGTTACATATACTTTTGCGTTCATATTTTTTCCTTTATTTAGTTATTTCCCTCAACACCTTTTCAACACTAGGCACACCCCCAAACCAAACGCGGCCGGTTATTTCGTTACAGCACGATTTATAAAGCTCGGATATAAGTTTCGCAAGTGCGGGCGGCAGCTTCGGCGGCTGGCTTTTTACCATCTTCTTCCAGGTCACATCGCCGCTCTTCTTCGCCTCTTCCACTTCGTTGTGCCACGGCGTTCCCCTATAATGCATACGAAGGATCTCTTTGCTAACCGGCAATCCTCCAAAGGTGAACCGGCATTCGTCCAAAGTTCCGACCGTATCTAAAAGTATCAATCTTCTATTCTCATCGAAGCCGAACTCGACCTTTCCATCTTCATTGACAAGCCCCGCCTTCTTCGCTTCTTTTGTGATAAGCGAATTTATCGCAAAGACCGTTTTCTTAAGCGCCTCGAGTTCGCCGGCATCAAGACCTGATATAGAAGCCGCTTCCTGCCAGCTCATGTAGCGGTCGGTCGATTCAAGTTTAGTTGAGACATCGAATAGCGGCTTATCTAAAATAGTGCCGGCCTTCGGCATCGCTTTCATTCCGATATCTTCAAGTTTTAGCGTTCCATTTTTCAGGCGTTTAAAAACGCTCGAACCTTCGGGCAACGAATTTCTATAGATAACTTCCAAAGGAACCAAAAGATTCGTCCGCTCTTTTTTAAAAATGGAATACTCGTAAGAATTGCCGTGAAGTTCCGGTCGAACGATACGGACAAGCTTTATCTCCATCGAATGCCTAGGCGTCTTAACATCGGCGAGCCTTGCAGCCTTGCCGTTCTCTACGACGCCGGCGAAATGGGTTCCTATTCCCTCGCTTTCAAGCTTTTCGAAGAAATAAGCGCTTGTCATGCAAAGGGCCGCGCCTTTTCCTTCGATATGATCGGGCATTTCACCCCAATCGAAGACCGAATATCGATCGGAAAAAGTAAAACGTCCAAGGCCTAATTTATTTCCTTCCGGATTTTTTATTACCTGCAGGTCTTTAACGCTTCCCATTTTCATTCCCCCTCTTTCAAGGCGCGCGCGATGATCTCATCGACGTGCTTAAGGTGATATTTAAGGTCGAACATTTTGTCGATGTCCGAAGGCTTTATATTCTTCTTGATCAGGGGATCTTCTTTTAACAGCTCTTTAAAATCGGCCTTCCTGCTGTCGCGGACCGCCTCCCAAGTTTTCATCGCATTTTCCTGCACCGTTCCATATGCCTCTTCACGCGTCATTCCAGCCTCTACAAGTGCCAAAAGTACGCGCTGCGAATGTATGAGGCCACCAAGTTTGTCCAGATTCTTCTGCATGATGTCCGGATAGACGACTAAATTATCGAGCATATTCGTCATGCGAGAGAGCATGAAATCCACAAGTATCGTTGAATCGGGTGCTATCACACGCTCGACAGATGAATGCGAAATATCGCGTTCGTGCCAGAGCGCCACATTTTCCATCGCTGCTAACGAGTTCGAGCGGACGAGCCTCGCAAGTCCGCAAAGATTTTCTGATAGGATTGGGTTACGTTTGTGAGGCATGGCGCTTGAACCCTTTTGCCCCTTCGTGAAAGGTTCTTCAGCTTCCAGAACTTCAGTGCGCTGCAAGTGCCTTATCTCTGTCGCGACCTTCTCTATAGAAGATGCGATTATAGCAAGGGTAGTGAAGAAGTGTGCATGCCGGTCGCGTTGCACGATCTGCGTAGATACCGGTTCGACTTCGAGCCCCAGTTTTTTGCAAACGTACGCTTCGATCTCTGGCGGGATATTTGCGAATGTGCCGACCGCGCCGGATATTTTACCGACCGCAATGCTGCGCCTCGCGCACATGAGCCGCCTTCTGTTGCGGGCGAATTCGGCGTACCAAAGTGCGAACTTTATTCCAAAAGATGTGGGCTCCGCATGAATTCCATGCGAGCGGCCGATCACCGGCGTGTTTTTGAATTCCTGCGCGCGACGCTTCAAAACTATTAGCAATTTATCGATGTCATCTAGGATTATATCAGCTGCATCTTTCAGCTGGCAGGCAAGCGCGGTATCTAGCACATCGCTAGATGTCATTCCCATGTGGATGAAACGCGAATCGGGGCCGACGACTTCCGCCACCGCCGTTAAAAACGCGATGACATCGTGTTTGGTCGTCTTTTCTATCTCGTCGATCTTGGAGATATTTACTTTGTCTGCATTCTTTTTGATGTGGACGAGCGATTTAGCCGGGATCTTACCGAGTTTTTCCCATGCTTCGCATGCGTAAAGTTCGACATCCAGCCACTTTTTGTACCTATATTCGTCCGTCCAGATCTTAGAGAGAACTTCTCGTGAATACCTTTGTATCATATTGTTTTTATTAGGTAATTCCAACGGCCTCTATTAACGAAATCGGACTATATATGAGAGCTAAAATTTTGCAAGGGCATAAATATTTGAAATTATCATCTTAATGCCGCGGCGATATCGGCTAGCAGATCAACTTCATCTTCGATCCCAACAGAAAGCCTGACCAACGCATCATCTATTCCGATCTTTTCGCGTTCTGCCTTTGGAATAGAGGCATGCGTCATGGAAGATGGCTGGCAAACGAGGGATTCGACTCCACCTAAACTTTCGGCGAGGCAAAAGAGCTTTAACCCTTTTATGAATTTCTTGGCGGCCTTGTCGTCTTTAAACCTTACCGAGACCATTCCACCGAAACCCGGATAATAAACATTCTTCACCGACACACTCTTCTTTAGAAATGCCGCCACCGCCTTCGCATTCTTTTGATGCTGCGCCATTCTTAGAGCAAGCGTCTTAATCCCGCGGCTAACCAGCCAGCAGTCGAACGGAGAAGGGTTTAGGCCCATCGCCTTTCTATAAAAATCGAAGTCTTTTTTCAGTCCTTCATCGTTCGTTATCAGCACACCACCGACGACATCGGAATGGCCGCCTAAATATTTTGTGGAGCTATGAAGAACAACGTCGGCGCCAAGATCAAGTGGATTCTGCAATACCGGGCTTGCAAACGTGTTATCTACAATGACCTTTGCTTTTTTTGCATGCGCCAGCTTACAGACAGCCTTTAGATCGACAACTTTCAGCAGCGGATTCGTCGGCGTTTCAACAAGCACCCATTTTGTTTCTGAAGTTATCGCACCCTTCCAACTGGCAACGTCATCACTCGCAACAAAAGTACACTTTATGCCATACCTCTCGAAGACATTTATAAGCAGGCGATACGTTCCGCCGTACAGGTCTTCGTTCGCAACGATGGCTCCCTGCCCAACCGTTGCAAGCCACGCGGTCATTGCACCAAGGCCGGAGCTAAAGACCGTCGCAAATCTTCCATTTTCGGCAGCGGCCAGCGTCTGTTCTAGTCGCGAAAAATTTGGATTTCCTGCACGCGTATATTCAAACTCGGCGATAGGCACGCCTGGATCTTTCTGCGCGAAAGTCGTCGTCTGATATATCGGTGGAATGACCGCGCCGGTAGTTTTTTCAGGCTCCTGACCTTCATGAACAATCTTTGTTCCAATTTTCATATGTGTTATATCACGTTTAAAAGTTTCTTTACTTCTTCAGGAGCAGGTAGTTGCCCACGAAGTTTCTTTGGTAGTTGAGTTACCATTTGATATCTTGCCACGCCGATCGGTTTATTACCGGATTTTAGTGCATATTCTACAATTGTTCGTTTCTTTTCTTTACACAAGATAATACCTATCGATGGATTCTCGTCTTTGGTCCTTACAAGTTCATCTAAAGCCGTTAAGTAAAACTGCATCTTGCCGGCATATTCAGGTTTAAAGTCGCCTATTTTTAGTTCAACAGCAACAAGGCATTTTAACCGGCGGTGATAAAGAAGAATATCTATAAAATATTCCTGTCCTTCGACTTCAAGACGAAACTGATTGCCAACGAACGTAAACGCGCCCCCCATTTCCAACAAAAAGCGGTTGATCCTTGTCATTAATGCCCGCTCCAATTCAAGTTCGCTGTGTTCTTCGCCCAACTCGAGAAAGTCAAAGGTATATTCATCCTTCACCGCCAGCTTGGCCTGATTTTTGATCTTTTCCGGAAGAGTTTTATTAAAATTGGTTTGGTTGAGAAGCGTTTTTTCGTAGGTTTTATTGTCGATTTGATGAACAAGGACGTTCTTGCTCCAGCCCATTTTGCGGGTCATTCGGATATAAAATTCGCGTTCCAAATCGTCCTTACAACGTTCCATGATAAGAATGTTGTGGCTCCACCCAATTTCTCGCACCAGTAGTGCGAGTTTTTCCGTTCCCTGATAGCCCTCAAAAAAGAGCTTCATCCTCCACAAATTTGAGGCCGAAAAACCGGATATTTCTGGGTACTCTTTTCTAATATCAGCGGCAAGCGTTTCCACAATGGCTTT
>CAIPVD010000251.1 GCA_903868375.1 uncultured delta proteobacterium | reverse complement strand
TGTTCTTCTTGATGAACTCGTCTATCTCGGTCATTGTCATTACATCTGCGTGAACATCTTCTTCGACCTGTATAGTGTCCAGGTCTATCGCAACGAAGCTCTTTCCATACGCCACAAAAAAAGTAAAGTCGTCAGAAAGGCTTTCGGCATGGACGATATCTGCGACTGCAAAGCCCAGTTTCTGGCAATAAACACGCGCCGCTTCAACCGCCTTATTGGAATATTTCACCGGTAATGTGAACGATAGCTGAACCGCGCCATCGTTCAATGTATCGCCATATGGTTTGATCATCATATCTTCAACTCCTTCACCAGAAATTCTTCGCACGGGTTCCAATAGTCGGTAGCCTTGGCGACCACGCCGTCGAACCCCTTGCCGCCATCACGTGCGCGCCTTACCTCTGCGAACATACCCTCTGAAATTGCCTTAAACAGCCCCTGCTTTTCCACATGAGTTAGGAACGCAACCGTCTCGTCCACGACCTTCTTCGCCCGTTTGACGATAATGCCGTCTTTTTTAAATTCGATCTCATCGGCAAAGTTCTCGACGCTATTCATCACATACTTTGCGTTGTCGATCGCCAAGAACCTATCTTGCAAGTGCGGCGTATGTATCGCTTCGGTTAGCATTCCAAGCAAGTGTATTCCTTGGTTCGTCGCCTTGCTCACAAAGTTGAACATCGTGTTCATCGCGAGCCCTTTGAATATCTGGCCGGTCATGAACTTCGTCGGCGGCATATATTTTAGCGGATGCTCCGGGAATATTTCGCGCGCCATCTGCGCCTGCGATAGTTCGTACAAGAAACCGTTCTTCGTGGTCGGGTCCATCTCGAATGCGTGCCCTAGACCCATTAGCCGCTTCGGCATACCTGCACCTAACGCGAACTGTTCGTTCAGGAACTGCGAAGCAAGTACCGTATGCGCCTTCTCTATCGCATCGGATGTCGTAAGATAATTGTCCTCGCCGGTATTGATGATGATATCGGCAAAGGCGTTGATCATGCGTGAGAACCGCTGATCGACGAAGGTGCGGCACATATTTATATCGCGAAAGAGGATGCCGTACATCGAATCGTTGAGCATCATATCGAGCCGCTCTAACGCTCCCATCGCGGCGATCTCCGGCATGCAAAGGCCGCTGCAATAATTAACGAGACGGATGTAACGCTTTTCGCGATCGACCACTTCATCTAACGCCGCGCGCATTATCTTGAAATTTTCCTGCGTGGCATAGGTGCCACCAAAACCTTCGGTCGTCGCGCCATATGGAACGTAATCGAGCAGGCTCTGCGCGGTTGTGCGTATCACAGCTATGACATCGGCACCTTGCAAAGCCGCAGCTTGTGCCTGCTTCACATCCTCATATATATTCCCGGTGGCGACGATAACGTAGAGCATCGGGCTCTTGATGTTCTTTTTGTATTGCGCAAGTTTTTTATCCCTGTGAGCAACGTTCCCCTTCACCTTGTTTCTGAATTCTCTTACGAGCAGTGTCGCCCGTGCTTTGATATATCTGTTATCGAGAAGCTCGAACTTGGCGATATCGAACCCTCTCGCGATATCTGCGTTCAATTCCGTAACGTTCTTATCTGTCTTTAAAAGGGCGTTCACATAATATTTTGAAATGCCGTGGGAGATCTTGTCCTTTAATGAATCTACGACGATGTTCGGCACCGGCACGCCATCGGCATTGACATTGTCCGCACCCAAAAGCCGAAGGCTAGCGCGTTCAACGGTCACGGTCGTGTGATTTCCGATAAAAGCTTCGACCGGTTCTACGATGCTGCGTGCAAGTTTTCGGGCTCTAATTATTTTCTCTTTGGATAGCCCAAGTTTATTCTTCATTTAACATTCCCCTATTTCGTTAATAACCGAAATGGTCTCTATCTTCTTGTTCGAAAGTTCGTTTAAGAACGCCTTCTTATTTACACCAAAAAGGTTCACAACGGCAAAGGAAAGTTTAAATCCATTCAGAAAATAGAGCCTATGTAACCTTTGGAAACGAACGAGTTCTTTATAGCTTAAAAAGACCTTCGTAAAATCTTCGACGGCTATTTTCTTGATCTTAGGATCAACATGATGGGCCTTTGAGGCCGTCAATGCACCTTGAACATAGCTTTCGGATGAAGAACATGTTTTTACTTTGCTCAACTCGTACACCCTCTTTATCTCCTCCGCTGCTGATGCAATTCGGTGGCTATCCACGCGACAGATATAAACGAACTGCGCATCTTTGAACGACGCGACCTGCGTGATCCTGTTTATGGCGCCATCGACCAAGATCGTCTTCACCTTTAACTTTTTATGGAGATGCTCTAAAATTTTTGCAAGCTGCGAATTATTTTCCGGCCCTATCAGCTCGATGAAACCGCCGTTTGTGATCTTAACGAGCTTCGGCTTACCTAACACCGTCTTATATGGGAACGTCTTAACGACCTTATATTTGGCCTTCGTTACCTTTAAAGCCTCTTCCGCCGTAACGAGATGATCGCCTGGTTCCGCGAACACACGAGGTTTATCGAACCCAAATATCTGGTCGCGCGTTTCGCCATCGACGCCTATTGAAAGATAAACAACTCGGCCTTTCTTGCGAAGCGCCGGCAAAACGCTGTTTAGAAACGTGGTCTTGCCGGAGTTTTTCTTATTGCCGACGATAAAGGTCGTTCTATTGAGGAGTTTTTTGAACATTGCCGCCCAAATCAATACATTACCTGGGCAATTCTTTCAATCTATTTGCACCATCGTAAGTGTCGGACACTTAGCAAACAGCAAATATAGATTGACTTTTCTTTCTTATGTTATACGGCTACCAGTAGGTCAATAACAAGGAGGCACGCATATGGGAGAACCTTTCGAAATTTTGAGAAGCGCCAGATTAAATATCTACTACAATCACAGCAGAGATCGGGACAATAATGAAAATATGGAAGGGCCTTGCAGGTCGGTCCTATTTGTCAATGATGATTACGGGTTGGATGTGAAAGATGATAACGACGATACAAAGATATGCCTTGCCAAGGCCATAAGATGGGTGATCGGCAGGTATGACGAAAGGGTGCTAAAAGCCGTTTTCAATCCGATATTCTCGGAGTGCAGAACAACGATCGATGTAAATTATTATACTACGTTGCTAAGAGGGCTGCGAGAGAACGCGATGTATGATACCAGACTCATTTCCAGTAAATTCGGCAACGATGCAGATAGAGTTGCAAAAAAAATATCCAAAGCGATCCTTACATCTGAAAAAGGAGATATGGCGATCCTAACGTCAATCAATGAAAGGGGTTCCGGATCCTTAGGCATGATATTTAAGCCTAACACCGGATTGATCGTTAGCGTGAAGCCGGGTTCTTCAGCGGAGGCAGTCGGTGTCAAGACAGGCGACGTAATTGTTTCGGTAGATGGGATAAAATATCTGCAGTCATCTACATTCTGGGATACCTTTGATGAGATAGCACCCCTATTAAAGGGGATGGTGACGCTCTTGGGTTACGCGGGAAAGAACATTAGGTCCCAATTCTTCGGCGCTTGCGGCTCCAAAGCAGAGCTGGTCGTAAGGCGCGGCGAAGAAGAATTAAAATTCAACATCGAGCGCCAGCTCATTCCGCCAACATCGGTAGATCACTTATTCCGTTGAGTTCTTACAAGGTCTTTCGGCTCAAGGCAGAGTTTTTCGCCGTTCAGGAGCTTGGCAACGCCATCGAGCGGTTTGTAGCGCGCGTCTTTGCAGACCTCGCAGCGGCCGCAATTAGACAGAACTTCTTTTGGATGTGTGTATGTAGTGATAACGCCTTCGTAATTGCGAAGCACCACGCGCTTATCGGATTGCGATATCATATAATCGGGCATGACCGGAATTTTTCCGCCGCCGCCGGGCGCATCAACGACATATGTAGGCACCGCCATTCCCGTAGTGTGACCGCGAAGGTTCTCGATCGTTTCAATTCCCCTCGCCACGCTTGTCCTAAAATGCGATATGCCTTTGGATAGGTCGCATTGATAGATGTAATAAGGTTTTACTCGTAACATCATCAGTTCATGCACCAGCTTCTTCATGATAGGCGGGCAATCGTTCACATCTCGCAGCAGCACGCTCTGGTTCCCCAAAGGAATGCCGGCATCGGCCAGGCGTTCGCACGCCTCCTTTGCCTCGAGCGTTATCTCTTTCGGGTGATTGAAGTGCGTATTCACATAAAGCGGATGATATTTCTTAAGCATCTTGACAAGCTCCGGCGTGATACGCTGCGGCATAACGACGGGAACACGGGTGCCAATGCGGATCATCTCCACATGGTCTATCGCACGAACCTTCTTTAATACGTATTCGATCTCGTTATCTGCCAGCACCATCGGGTCGCCGCCGGAGATAAGCACGTCGCGCACTTCTTCGTGCGCCTTTATGTACTCTATTCCCTTATCTATCTGTTCCTTTTTCAAGTGAACGTCGGTAACGCCGACGATACGCCTGCGCGTGCAGTGGCGGCAATACATAGAACAGATGTGCGTAATGAGAAATAACACGCGGTCGGGATAACGATGTGTAAGACCCGGCGTCGGTGAATCTACATCTTCGTGAAGCGGATCGTCTAGGTCCGAAATTTCTTCCGTCAGCTCTTCTGCGGTCGGCACCGCTTGCAGCCTGACCGGGCACCTGCGATATTCCTTGTCCATAAGCGCGGCATAATAAGGAGTAATAGCCATCCGCACCTTCTTCAGACACTTTTCAAGGTTCTTTTCCTCTTCCTTCGTGAGCGATACAACTTTTTTAAGCGTTGGAATATCGCGAATGGCGTTCCTTAGCTGCCAGTGCCAGTCGTTCCATTCCTCCTGCTTCACGTTCTTGAAGAGATCTATCTGCTTGTATTCGACGGAATTATATTCCTTCATGTGTAAATCCTCTCATACATCGCCCTAATCGCCTTCGATTCGCGCAAGATGTCGAGCGTAATTTCGGCGTGGTCTTTCGCATATCCGTTGCCGATTATCATATTAATATCTTTTCCAACGCCTTCGGCGCCAAGGGCCGCCTTCGTGAACGATGTCGCCATACTGAAGAAATAGACCGTGCCGTTATCTTTGCACATAAGGATAGACGCCATCTCCGTGTTCTGGATATTCACGCAGTTAATGATAAGGTCCGCCATTTTGCCGCCGGTCAGTTTATATATAGCATCGTAACATTTTAGCGAATCGGTAGCGTCCATCTGGAAAAGCTCGTCGTAAAGGCCTAGAGCCGACACATCTTCCAAATGCTTGCTCGAATGCCTGATGCCTATAACCTTTCCGCCTTTGCCGGTTTTTTTGCGTGCCTCGTAGGCGCAGAGAATACCTGATTTTCCGCAGGCGCCGATTATCACCACGGTATCACCCTTCTTTACAAGCCGCTGCGTCTGCGCAGGAGCGCCGGCAACATCTAACGCCGCGAGCGCCAATGAAGTTGGTATGTCGCTTGGTATCTTTGCATAGATGCCGCTTTCAAAGATAATAGCCTTTGCCTTAACGCGCACCTGGTCGATATCTTTCTTCACCTCGATTATCTCTTCGATGTTTAGCGGTGTCAGCGACAACGAAACGAGGCTAGCTATTTTGTCGCCCTTCTTTAGGTCGCGGGCTTTAAGCTTTGGGCCAACTTCATCTACGGTGCCTACGAACATTCCGCCGGAACCTGTTACGGGATTCTGCTGCTTGCCGCGTTCGTTAACTATTCCCAAAATCATCTTTTTGATCTTTTCCACGTCGCCACCGCACGCCTGCTTTATCT
>CAIPVD010000250.1 GCA_903868375.1 uncultured delta proteobacterium | reverse complement strand
ACAATGGGAACATCAATGTAAAATTAGCTGGTGGAATATGTAGCGATCTTTATATTGGCAGTGCCAAATGTGGGAAATTCTTTAATAGCGACAGGACAACCTTTACATACATCTTCCCTATATGTGACAGCTGCAGTATTACAAGCGCTAACAATCCTCTCGATATTGAAGTAGATGCAACTGGCTTTGCAAACAAAAAAGATAGCTGGATTTTCTCAGACCCAACACACCCTGTGGCGGTGTCTGATTCTGTTTGCGCTGGTTTTGGTATTAACAAGGCTTGTACAGTTACCGCTGATCCAACGCGATCGTTTCAAAAGGCGATCACATGTGCCGCAAATATAACGGCAGGATGCCTAACCGATGCGAGCTCAAATACAAAGACGATAAATTTCATTAGTTCTGATTTCGGTATTGGAGAAGTTGAACTGGATTCCAAAAGTGGCAATATTAAGCTCTTGTTCCCTAAGGGGGGCAATGTGATCATTGATGGGGCAACTGGAAAATCGAATGGAACAACACCACCCTCTGGAATTACCATTAAAGGAAACTACACTTGGGCTGACTTGGTGGCTCTCAATAACGGTGCGAGTCCAAATAGCGGCGCCAGCATCTTCATCGATTATGGTAATAAAGCCAATATCACTCTTAAAAATATTATGTTTTGGGGTTCACCTTACGAATATGTTTGGGTTGGGGATGGAATGCTTTACCTAGAAAATGTGATCTTTAGAGATCAGGCGTTAGAGAACCCCTCGGCCCAATCCTCGGCTATAAATTGGGTCATTAACAATAGTCTTTCTACTGCTTCTAATCCTCAAATCTCACTGCCTACGACAGTAGATCTTTTGCCGACATTTGTGGATTCACCGGCATATGACACGCCGCAAGCGAACCCTATCGCTGAAGGGATATTTGATGTTAATGGAACTTATACATCTGGTGTTTATCCCGTCCCTTCGATAATGCTAATGAACGGTGACTTGAAAAATGCGCAATTTATAATGAGCAAGAATGCAACGAATGCCTACATTTATAGCTACAATATAGACACAAATAACGGAAAGGCCACCTACACGCCCATTGGGTTAGAAGATATTACTTCCGATGCTTTATGTGACTCGGCGGCACTTACAGCTGCCGGTTATATCTGCCGCGTCGTCGATCTAACAAAGACCGGGATAGCAGTGACCGACCCGGCTGAACTTGTGACATTCGCATCTTATGATAAGACGCTGTCACAGCTCTCGGGATTTTCAAAACCTGTGTCCGGCAAAACATTCGCCAGTGTAACCGTCTCGCAATTGCCTACACCGAAGTTGGACATTTCGTGTAAAGTTATAAAAACCGGATTGCCTCTTACCTGCACATTAAAGTCAACATTTGCCGATACCACTGCAGGGATTCCTGGCGATATATATGTGACGATCATCGATGATAAAGGCATTAGCTTGAGCTCTGATGGAAAATGTTCGGACGGCACTTGCGTCAATTCAACGGATCCCTATTCATGGACCATGGAAAACAAGACCACAGCGGATTATGGCTTCCTTATTTGCAATGATATATCGATCTGTAAGCTTTCAGGCGATAAATTGAGCATATATGTATCATCGTCAAGTTATAATTCCGCATCAACCACATATGACTATGGTCAAAGTATGTTCTCTTCATTAGTATCTGCGTTTAAGAATCTTGCTTTTAATTATTTTCCATCCCTCATCGGAAAAACGGGCCGTGCTGGTAGTGCCACAGTTGAATCCTGCAAGGCGTCTGGTAAAATATTCGTCAATAATGCTTGTGCCGCATGCATCACCAATAACTACTCAATGGATGGTATTCATTGCATACCTTACAGTGTCTGCACAACAGGCCAGCAGTCTTGCACCAATGGTACTTGTTTGCTTTGTGATACAACGAGCCAAACATTTAATGCGGATGCTTGCAGCTGTACCACGCCACCTGTCGGACAATGCACAGCAGGGTGCGGAACGGGACAGACGCAGGCCACGGATTGTTCGTGTTCTTGTCCATCCGGTCAAGACGTATGTGGATCGGGGCTTAAATCATGTTACGACCCGAGTGCGTGTGCCGCTGGCACGATATCCAACAGGCCAACTTGCGGATGCGTCCCTGTAACATCAACCTGCGATGCCACAAAGCACCTGATCGCCTCTGGAACAGCGTGTGCATGTATGCATGATATGGCGAATGGCGGCATCTACGGCCGGTCGAACTATGCGGCACAGTTGTCGGTGGTGGCTACGGCGGCGAACGTTTCGCTCTCCGCTCCTCTTCCGGGATCCGGCAAGGGTTCAACGGTAGCGGATTATCCTTGCGTGCCTTGCGGAACCGGTGCAACAAGTAATGGACTATCTTGTGCTTGCCAAACCACGCAGATAATGGGCCTTAACGGCGCATGCCTGAACACACAAACATGCCCGCTTGCAAATTCGCATCTGAACGCTGGTATATGTGTCTGCGACGACAACTTTAAACCGGCAATTTCCGGCTCTAGCGTAACTTGCGTAGCTGTCACTCCAAGCGGCAACACTTGCCCGGACGGAACGACACTTTCAGCCGATGGTTTGTCATGTAACCTTTCTGCGGCAGCCGAAGGGGGAGGGTGCAGCTTAATTTTGCACTAGGAAAAGAGAAGGTAATTATGAACAAAAAAATAATCCATGTATTTGCGCTGGCCGCCATGATCCTTCTATTTCATTCAGCGCGTTTGGAAGCGGTTGCTGTGCCTTTGAATAACGATAAATTGAATATTCAAATACAATCAACAGCCGTGACAGCGGCAGAAGCTGCTGCTGCTGCTGCTGCCAGAGATGCTAACGCTGCTAAAACGGTTGCGGATATTTGCTTTTACGTCTTTGGCGGCACGCATTGCAGCGCTTCCTGTCCAACCTATGGCCTAAATAGCGATAGTACAGTATGCGTTAAATGTGCCGATTCTAACCAGATCATTAAAGATGGCAAATGTGGCGCTAAGTGCGGCCAGAATGAAAAGGTAAGCGACGATGGTAAAACCTGCGTTTGCGACGAGTTATCGTTCCATTTGACCGGCGTTATAACAGGGGCTTGTACTTCTTGCCAGAACGGATTGCCTGTTAGCGACTCTCTTTCCTGCACTTGCGACGAGGGCTGGGCAGCAGATGTAACAGGGATTTGCACGCAACAGGTCGAAGTCAATTCGGACGGTTCTGTAAAAACATCGAGCGTTAAGTGCCCGGACAACGCCACTTACGATGAAAATGAAAGCCGTTGCCTTTGCGACGATTGTTTCTCACCTGTTATCGATTCAGCAACGGGGCTTGCAGCGTGCCAGGCTGTTGCAAAATGCGTTCTTGTCGGCAGCTGCAGCAAGGGTTTTGTTAGAAGCACAGATATGACATCGTGTTCACCTATGATAGGCAGCGCCGGCGATTGCAGTTGCAAGCTTGGTTCCAAGGCTTCTAGCCCGGAACAGGCAATGCTCCCATATCTATTAATTTTATTGGCGGGGGTGATATTGAAAGGGTACCGTTATGCTAAGAAATAAATTTCTTAAGGTCGCTCTATTTGCATCGCTCACTTTTCTTCTTCCAGCTGCGGCTGGTGCTGGCACCCCCGATTATTGCAATGTAACTAACGCCACTGATCTTATCACTTCGCTTTCTAGTGCTAACTATTACGGCACATGCCTCGATTCAGCGAGTGCCAAGTATATAATAAATATTAAAGGCAATATTGAATTAACTGGCACACCGATTGTTATCAACGGCGACAACATTCAGTTGCAAGGTGAATTAACATCAACAAACGGCACGGTTGGTGCGGCAAACAAATATTCAATTAGTTCTCCAGATTCTGCTTTAGATTACGCATTGATCATAAATGGTAAGGGAAATTCTATCAGAAACCTCACTATCCGTGGTGTAATTTACAACAAGGGGATTGGTAATACGTTCGTACTAAACGTTATTATAGCACCTGTGCCTCTTACTAGTCCTAATGCAAGTCTTATGTATTCCGATGAGGCTAAAAAGAACGACTTTGGTAAATCCGCGAATACAATAACATTGCCAGATAAGAGAACGTTCGATGGAGATATGGTGAAATTGATTTGCTACAACCTCATTATGAAGGACAGCACGACATGGTGTCTTACCAATACTTCAATCGCACCGAAATTGAATTCCAATTGCACGAATCTCGATATAAATGCGAATGGCGCCGATGATTATGTAGATTATTGGAGTACAACGCTGGGGGCTTCACAAAAATCGTTATGCATTTCTTTCCAGTTGTGGGGATATGCTCAAGCAGCCGGTAAATATAACTGTTTGAATGTTGATGTTAGCGGGAAGACCTCCAATAGCAATGCCAAGGCCGGTACGTACAGCGATACGACATTTACCTGCACATGCCCATCCGGCTCCTCACTCGATAAAAACAATTTCTGCGTTTCATGCAATGCATCTGATCATAAGGCAATGACCGGTGGTTCCTGTGTGTGCGCGCCTGACTACGGCTTTAATTCGAGCAACCAGTGCGTAAAATGCGATACGGTTCCAGGTACGCTACTTAAAGATGGCAAGTGCGATCCATGTCCCGACGGCGAAGAAGTGGTGAACGGCGTGTGCGTGGCAAAGTGCGCTTCCGACGAAAGCAGGAACACGCTTGGTGAGTGCGAAAAGTGCCCAAGCGGGCAAGAGATGCAAGCTGGCGCGTGCGTGAATAGTGTAACAACGTGCGGTGGCGATGCTAACGCCAATGCGGATTGCACGTGTAAAGATGGATTCGGCCATTATTACGATCCAACGCGAGGCATGACCGCAACAGATATGGAAAATTTCCCATGCCAGCAATGTGGCGATAATGTTTCATCTATTCCAAACGCGCTTTATTGTGAATGTAAGATCGGTTATGTGCGAGGCATGAAAGGCAGTTGCATGAGTGATAAAGCTACGTTGCCTGCGAATACAGAACTTGATAGCTCAAAGAGCGTTATTATCTGCAAAGACTGTTATCAGCCTATTTGGGACACTTCAAAGCAAAGCACGGTTTGTACGGTTATTGTGGGTTGCACGGTGCCGCAGCCAGATTGTTCTCTCCAACCTGGAACTGTTTTAAGTGTGGATAAAACATCTTGCGTCGCGGGTGAACAAGCTGCAGCGGGAGATTGCAAATGCAACTTCACCGTGGCGACAGAAATTCCTACCGCTCGCATGCTTATGCCTTATCTTTTCATCGTATCTACTGGTTTTGGGCTGGCAGCTTTTGCCAGGGCCAAGAGAGGGAAGAAATAGCGGTATCCGTGGTATCTAATATAAAAGTGGCCGGGAAATCCGGTGCCGGTATATTCCTTTTCGTTCCAAGTTCCATCCGCATTTAAATGATCGATCAAAAAGTTAATGCCTCGGGAGATTGCTTCGCTACGCTCGCAATGACAGATATTTTCGGCAGCGATCAAACCCATTAAAGCCCATGCCGTTTGCGATGGAACGCCTTTTGCTTCTGTGTGATATGGCTCATATTTTTGGCTGTTATAACTCTCTGGCGATTCGCTCCAGCCGCCATCCTCATGCTGAATGGATCTAAGAAAATCCGCGCCTTTGGAAATTATCCGTGAGATTGCTT
>CAIPVD010000249.1 GCA_903868375.1 uncultured delta proteobacterium | reverse complement strand
CCAGAAATAATGGTAAGAAGCGCTTCGGTTTGCGATCATGGTCAGATAGATAAAGCTTCAATCAGTTATCTTATGGAACGTGGAGCGTTTGTTTTTGATAATCCACCATTCGAATCTTTTGAGAATTTTTTAACGGAGTACATACCCACCGAGCACTTTTATATTGTCCATGACGAACCAGATATTCAAACCCTAGTTGAGCCGCTTGTTGCAGAAGGGGACGCCGTCCAAAAAAACGAGCCGATCTTTCTGACCTACTCTCCATTAGCAGGGATCAGGGCTTATCTTTCGGGTGACGACGGCAAGGTCACATGGATAAGTAATCGACCTGATTCGATGTTCACGATGAAAATTGAAACAGTTACTGGTCAGTAGAGCCTTTTCTCAACTTCTTAAAAAAATCGCTTAAGAGTTTTGCGCATTCGTCGGCGAGCACTCCTTGCGTTACATCTATCTGGTGGTTCAGGCGCTTATCGCTGGATAGATCGTACAAAGATCCGCACGCTCCGGCTTTTGGGTCGCGGCATCCATAGACAATTCGTTTTACTCTCGCCTGAAGCATGGCACCCATGCACATAATGCAAGGCTCGCACGTAACATAGATCGTTACCTCATCGAACCTCCACGAAGGGAGCAAGTTTTTCTTAACGATCTTTTCGAGTAATAAAAGTTCCGCGTGGCCAAGCGGATTCTTCGTCGACTCCCTTTCGTTGTGCGCCGATTCGATCATTAAATTATCTAGCACAGCTACGGCTCCGATCGGCACTTCGCCTTTTTCGGCAGCCTTCTTCGCCTCTTCGATAGCCACTTTCATGAAGAATGTTTCGTCCATTGTTCGAGCTTCATATGCGGAAAAATTATTTTTGGCAAGAATCATCGGATAATGAAATATCACTTGCTAACAATCGCATAATTTGCTATTTGCTCACCCCAGTTAAGTGACAAATCTGGCTATGCCAGTTTGGCACGCGGGGATTGGGGTTACTGTGAGGCGCTGCCGAAACTTCAATAAACGTGAATAACAACATTCAGCGCCGAGCAGAACCCCAACTAATATGATATTACAATTCATCCAAACAAACCAGATCAACTCGAGCGACGACAGTTTCAGGGTAACATTTTCCCCGAAGCTAGAAGAGCTCAAAAATTCCATCAAGAGCGTGGGAGTTATTAATCCTATCACTCTTCGCCACACGCAAGAAGGAACGTACCAGCTTGTAACAGGGTACAAAAGATTCCTCGCTTGTCAGGAACTGAACAGGCAGACGATACCTGCGTTAATTTACGAACCGCACGATCTGTCGCCGATGCAGGCCTTCTTATATAATTTGCACGATAACATTTTCACTCGTACGTTGAACGTCATTGAAAAATTCAACGTATGTTTGAAACTTATCAAGGTCTATGCGGTTTCGGAAGAAGAGGTCGTAAGGCAATATTTGCCCCTCATGGGCGAAGAGCCGAGCTACAAGATACTTCACCAGTATTTAGCGCTTGAACAACTTATAGATTCAATGCGGTCGCATGTTATCGAAACCGGAATGGCGTTATCCAGCGCGAACAGGATCGCGGAATTCTCGCCTTCTACGCAGATGTCGCTTCTTAGTGTACTGAAACATGTTGATCCGAGCACCAGCAAATTGAACGAGCTCTTAACTCTCATCAGAGAAATAGCGGCGCGCGACGGAACTAGCGTAGAAGAGATATTGCAGCGCTATCAGCTGCTCACGATAGTTGCAGATCCGAGCGTTGCGGCCCCGGAAAAGGTACAGGCACTTCGCCAGACGCTACGCAGCGTGAGATTGCCGCACTTAACGGAACGCCAGCATCAGCTAACGAGCCTCATTCAGGGCTTACAGCTTCCCGATTCCGCCAAGCTCATTGCCGATCCATACTTTGAAGATCCTAAACTTAAACTTGAATATCAGTTCAGCAGGCCCGACGAACTCAACACGCTTATCACCAAGCTTCAAGAAGCCTTCGACAAACAGCAGTGGCAGCAGATATTTGAATGGTACCGCGTATAAGTTGACCAAGTTGCTTAGGTCTTGAGCGTTCGTAACAATGAAAAGCAATCCTCAATTCGATCAAGTGTGGATAGACAGGGGGGCATTGCTCTATCCTGCAACTCAATTTATTAGGGAGAAGCTTATTGGTGTGCCCGCCGACGTTGTCGACGACGTTAAATTCTTAAAACATCCAAGGGATCCAGCCCTTGCGAAGCGGCAGCTCGTGCTAACAACCAATAAAGGCGTGGCTTTCAAGCCTTGCCAGGGAATATGCGAAGGTGTCGTATGCTGCGGCTACTTTACGATCGACATTGCTAGCGGTTGTCCCTGCGATTGCACCTATTGCATCTTGCAGCACTATCTTTCCAATAATCCGCTGACCCTTATCTATGTGAACATTGAAGAAATTTTGGGTGCGGTGCAAAAACACCTTGAAGCGAATGCCGGCCACCATTTTAGGATAGGCACAGGCGAACTCTCCGATAGCCTCGCATACGATCACATAACGAACTATTCGAAGACCATCGTTCCATTCTTTGCCGAACAGAAGAATGCAACTTTCGAGTTCAAGACGAAGACGGCGAATATAGATAATTTGCTCGGCCTGCGCCACAATGGAAGGACGGTGGTTTCCTGGTCGCTTAATCCGCAGGGCATAATCGCGAGCGAAGAGAAGGGTTCGGTGTCGCTTCTCGAACGTCTGGAAGCCGCGAAAAGGTGTATTGGTGCTGGTTATAGGGTTGGCTTTCACTTCGACCCGATGATAAATTTTACCGGCTGGGAAGATGCTTATCAAGGGGTAGTTGAAGAGTTGTTCAAGCACGTTCAGCCGGCTGCCATTGCGTGGATAAGCTTAGGTTCACTTCGTTTTCCACCGCAGCTAAAAAACGTCGCCGAAAAAAGGTTTCCGTCCACGAAGATATTCACCGGCGAGTTCGTTCCGACGAACGGCAAGGTCCGTTACTTCCGACCAATTCGCGAAGAGATGTATTCAAAGATGCGCGGCTGGATAAAGTCGCATGCCCCTCAAATTACGCCATATCTCTGCATGGAAACGCAAGCGGTGATAGAGCGGTACGATTCTTTGTAAAATCTAGAACACATATCCAAACGTGAAGTGGACGCGTCCGAAGTGTTCGCCGGGTTTTCTGTCGAGGATGATGCCGTAATCGAGCCTAATAGGCCCGACCGGTGTCAGATATCTTAAGCCGGGACCGGCGCTACGTCTTATGGTCGACCAGTCTATTTCGCCGAATGAGTTCGTTAGTGCGCCCATGTCGAAGAACCCCGCCAGTTGGAAATTGGTGAGGAATCTTAAATGAAGTTCGCCATTGTATATCCAGCGAAGCCTGCCGCCCGTAGGCCGGCCAACCGCATTTTGCGGGCCTAGGCTGTCTTCGTTGAAGCCGCGCAGCGTATCGTCGCCGCCCATAAGTATCAATTCGTTCGACGGGACGCTGATATTCTTTTCGAAGGTTTCGATGTGATCGAAGCGTAGGTTGTTCGCGAACGAAAAATATTTCAGGAACCCAATGTATTGTCCAAAATACCATTTGAATTTTACGAAGTCGGCCTGTTGACCTTTTAATTCGTTGAACAGTTCCGGCGTGAGCATGATGAATATGCCTTTAGTCGGATCGGAGAAATTGTTTCTTGTGTCGAAGCTGCCGGAAAGGCTTAACTTCGATATCGTGTTATCGCGCAGTGAATCGGCATCGGCGGCGGTCGAATCACCCGCCACAAAATAGTTTCGGTCCAGCTCCCACTTTGCCATGAGGCCCGTCCTGTGGAAACGCCGATAGAACCCAAATCCGCCTCCTGCCTGTGCATATGCGTAAACTAAGGTGTTCTGATATTGAAGCCAGGTCGATGCGAGCAGTTGAAGGTCGGTTCCTAAAAATCTGGGGTCCGTGTAATCCAGCTCTCCCTTAGATATCCTTTTGCCTCCCGTAAGCTTAAAGCTCGAGATCTTTGCAAGGCCGAACGTGTTAAGATTCGTGAAGTTCATCGTGCCCGAATACTTCATGTCCGTTGTATAGGCGGCTTCAAAGTCAAGCGTGAAGGGTTTTTGCTCCTCGACCTTTACGCGCAGGTGGACGATCGTTTCCTTTTCTGCGAGGCCTATCGTATCGATCGTCGCCGAATTGAAAGTGCCGATGCGCCGCAAAGCAATCTGCGCATCTGTAAGTTTTCTGTAGCTGAAAGGATCGCCTTCGTGGATACCGACGGTGCGGATGATAGCCTTGGTCGAAGTGAGAGTGTTGCCGATGACGAGTATTTGTCCGATCTTAACGAGATCTCCTTCGGTAATATTGTACGTAATATGATTGTTATCTACCTTTTGTTCTACGCCGACGTATGGATAGCCGTTGTCCGCATAGTAGCTGGTCAAGGCCTGTCTTTCTTCGTCGAGAAGTGAGATGTCGAGCGGCTTACCGACCTTGTTCTTTAGCTGCCTCAAGAGGACGTGATCGCTAAAGGCGTTATTGCCGTTGAACGTGATATCTCTCACGATAGTAAGGCCGTCTTCCGAAACCGGTATCGTTAAAATGATCCTTCCATCTTTTTTCTCTACGTTCGGCTTGCCCATTTCTGCACCGAGGTAGCCCTTGCTCGAATAGAACCTTTTTATCAGGTCCATGTCTGCTGTCACTCGCCCTTCGTTGTAGATGCCCTTGTTCGTTAGGGACACAGGTTTTGTCACCATCTGCTTGCGCAGCCTGTTCGAACCAAAGGCCTCGTTCCCTTCAAAGATTATTTTTTCTATACGCTGTCTTTCGCCTTCGGTGATCTTGAACTCGATCAGTACATTACCATTCGTCAGTACTTTGCGCTCGGCGCTGACGGAAACATAAGGATATCCGCTCTTCTTGTAAAGCTCGGCGATGGCGCTCTTGCTTGCATCTATTTCGTATTCGTCAAAGCTCCCCTCTTCGAATATCGTGATGGTCTTTTTAAGTTGCCTATCACCAAAATGCCTGTTTCCTTTGAAAGCAACTTTAACTTTGGTCCCTTCTGTAACTTTGATATGTACGTCGATCCTATTTGCTTCGTAATCGGGGTCCTTGCTTACCACTTCTATCCTTGCCTTGGGATAACCGTGCGCATGATAGAAATTCACAACGGTTCTAATTGCGTCGGCGAATTTTCTTGGATGATATGGCCTTAGCGGATCTATCGCAGAAACAAGCCGGCCCTCTGGGTACGCACTCATGCCGGTAATGTCGATGTCTCTGTAGCGCAGTATCGAACCGCGTTTGATGTGGAACGTAAGCTTTATGTCGTTGCTTACTTCGATATATTCTTCTTTTGCGGTAACTTTTGTATTTAGATATCCTTCTCGTTCGTAGAATTCATTTATCTTGGATATCTGCTCTTCCACGCGTTCGTGTGTATAAAGGTCGCCAGGGCGGACGGTAAGATATTTTCTGACCTTTCGCTCGACGTAAGGGTAGTTTCCGTAGATGCTCATCTCGCCTATTAGTATGGCTTCATGCAGATAAAAATCTAACTCGACACCTTTAGGTGTTTCGACCGTACTTGCTTCTATCTTATCAAAAACTCCCCACTTGCGCATCGCATCGAGAGATTCGTTCAGCTTTTGGGGAGAGAACTCTTCTCCTTCATGGACTGAAAGAACATCTCTAACCGTTGCTTCGGGGGCTTTTGCTGTATTTTTGGAAAGATGTAAACGAATGACAGATATTATTTGTGATGATGCGTGG
>CAIPVD010000248.1 GCA_903868375.1 uncultured delta proteobacterium | reverse complement strand
TTCCCATTCCGAACACGGCCGTTAAGCCTTCTATCGCCGATGGTACTGCAGGGTTTCCTCTGTGGGAGAGTAGGACGTTGCCAGATTTTTAGCGGGGCTCTGGAGAAATTCAGGGCCCCGTTTCTTTTTTTGCGTTAATACATGCAGTGACCTCCGCCCGCCATGCGAGCCTTACGGCTTCGCAAGGCGAGGCGGGCGGGCCAGATTTTTAGGGGCCTAGGATCTAACGATTCGAGGCCCCTTCTTTTTTGTGCCTAAAGGATTTCATTGACAAAGTAGATTGTATCCGTTATGCGGCTTCACAACAAGGAGATTGCAATGGCTAATGATGGAGTTCTACGAATTAATACCGTAAATTCGGGAGAATGTAAGGGCGTGACATTGTGTCCGATGAGCTCTTATATAATGTCCGAAGTGAATGATGTATATGCGCTTGATGGCGCACAACAAGTTGAGACGCTTGAAGAGGCGATAAAATGTGAGGGCGAGCACCTCTCATCTCTTTTTAGTTGTATAGGCAGACCATACAATTTTGCTGAAACAGTTTCGCAGGCTTCAACCGCCTCCAGCAATATCCGTCAGTACGTGGATAAATTGGGAGAACTAAAGGATTATTTAGTGGCGCGCGGAATGAAAAGTTTTCCGAAAAAATGATAGTAAGTAAGAAAATGTGGGAGAGTAGGACGTTGCCAGATTTTTAGGGCCCTTGATCTTAATTGATCAGGGGCCCTTTCTTTTTTTGTGCGTAACATTCCTTGACAAAACATGTCACATGGTTTATCCGACGACATCAATGGAGGATGGTCATGGGCGATACATATAATGGTGTTGGGTTAGATAAAGGCAATTTCTACGATATCTTTGCTTCCAATTGTTACAAGTCATCGGCTGTCTATCAAGAAGCGGCCGACGTGATCAAAGAGATCGACAGATTAGCCGCGGTAGCAATGAAAGCGGGAGTTTCAGCGGATGATTTTTCGTGGGCATGCGCTTCTTTCATAGATGAAACTTACGAAAGCCGCAGAGACACTAAACTATTTGCGGAAACGGTCAACGGCGCTTGCACTTTTTATCGCGAACTGCTTCAAAAAAATACAGAACGAGCAAGCATGATAGGTTCCTCGCAAACTGCTCTTGCTCGCGAAGATGCAAAGAAGGCCGGCCTGTCCGCAGAGACCATAAAAGAAAGAGCGAAGGCAAGCTTCTACGATGCTAGCAAATTGTGCGATAGTGGGGATCAGTTCTATTGCGGCGTCAGAACAACGCTTTCAGATATTATAGAAGACCGCCCGTATTCGTCGATGACCTACAGCCTCGCTGGTTTATATCTCCACGATACACTTGTTGATGAGGTGGCGCCTGCTTTCGATCCGAGCGTTGAATGTCATTTATTGCCAAGAAGCACCAAAGATCTTTTAATTGTCGACCCTTCGCAGGAACCCATAGACAATGATGCGCTTCTTCAGATCCAAAGCCTTATCGCATCCGGAAAAGCTGTTTATACTCAAACTAGAACGGAACCGATCTTGCCGCCACAACGGCCAATATATGTGCGTTGTGAAAGTGGCGGCGATCGTTCGATCGAGGTCAGAATAGACCAGGACGGCAGTTTCAGTATTAGCGATGCGATACATGTTGGCGGCTTCGGTGGGTATAATTTTGTTTGGAATTATTTTTTCGAATATGCGCCGCGTCCAGAGGACTGGACCTGCTCTCGCAGCGTGATCGGTTCATTAAATGCTCAAAAGAATGGGATACCCGTTCCGTCTGATATAAAGAAGGTCGGAACCGCATGCGCAGATCTTTTGTCCGAGGCATATGAAGGCTTGCCAGAGAACGTGGTATGCAATAGCACGGTGTCTGATCAATACGATTCGGTGGTTGAATATCTCCGTGTTTCGAACGAGGAGTTCCCCCATTTTGGGAGTTAATTGGATTTGTGCTCTATACTATTTGACATTTTTGCGCGAACCGAATAGTGCTAAAGACGTTCGCAAGTTAACCATTAAACCTTGAGGTACCCTTATGAAACGTTTCTTGATCAGTGTATGTGTAGTGGTTTTATTGTGTTCGTTTGCCGGTTCAGCATCGGCAAAATGGCAAATGTCAACGATCAAGTTCAGCGCGTCTGCCTATTCCGTTAATGAGAATGTTGGCACCGCAAAAATAACTGTCCAGCGCTCAAAAGGTTCATGGTCCTTCGGCTCTGTCAGCGTCCGTTATGCCACAGCGAACGGAACCGCTACGGCAGGAAGCGATTACAAGGCAACTTCCGGAACTCTCTCGTGGTCTAGCAATGACTATAGTGATAAGACCATTTTGATCCCAATAATCGATGATCTCTGCAACGAACCCAACGAAACCCTTAAGGTCACGCTTTCAAATCAAAGAGGTTTTGTGACCGTTGCAAGTCCAAAGACGGTAACGCTCACTATTATAGATAACGATCCGATAGCATGCGGCAACCACTGCGTCGAAGCCGGTGAACAATGCGACGACGGCAATACTTTTGGTGGCGATGGTTGCAGCGCCACATGCAAGATAGAAAAATGTGGCAATGGAGTGTTAGATGTCGGTGAAGAATGTGATGACGGAAATAACATAAATGGCGATTGCTGCGATTCAACATGTCATTTCGAAAAAGCAGGAAGCTCTTGCAACGATTCGAACTCCTGTTCAACTGGCGATCAATGTAATGGCGCCGGCTTATGTGTCGGCACGGGTACAACGTGCGGCAATGGAACTCTCGATAAAGGTTGTGGCGAACAATGCGACGATGGAAATACCATCAGTGGCGACGGTTGCAGTTCTACGTGCGTTCCTGAATTCTGCGGTGATGGCAGCATAAATAATAATGGGACAGAACAATGCGACAATGGCGCCGCAAACAGTAATACCGAGCCGAACGCATGTCGTGGAAATT
>CAIPVD010000247.1 GCA_903868375.1 uncultured delta proteobacterium | reverse complement strand
GCTTGGGTTAAAAGCAGTGGAAGCGCCCCTATATTTTTTATGAGTTGTAAAACTTTTGGGTGACGCCGAACGGGGCGCCCCAATTTGCGCCAGCAGCCAAACACCCAAAGAATCGCCGTGTGTAATGAAATTCTGTTGGCGATGCCGAAATTGGGGCTGTTCGGCGGCAGGCCCCGAAAGTTTCACGAACCAAAAATAATATTGGGTCGTGGAATGGACAAACAAAGGCCCCCGCATCTTTCGACGTGGGGGCTTAAATCTTTCAATTTATATAATTACTGAACGCTGACGATCTCGACATCGAATTCGAGCGTCTTTCCAGCCAGCGGATGATTAAAATCAAGCGTTACTTCGTCTTTGCCGATAGATGCCACTCTTGCATGTATCTCCTGATCTTCGGTTCTGCCGGTAACTACGTCGCCGACCTTCATATCTTTCATTCCCTGAAACGCCGTTCTTGGTACCTTTTGTACGGCCTTTTCGTCCAATTCACCGTAGCCTTTGTCTGGCGAAACGACAACATGCTTCTTATCGCCCTTTTTCATGCCGACCAATTGTTCATCGAGCCCAGGTATTATCTGGCCGCTTCCCAAAACGAAGACAAGCGGTTCGTGCCCTTCAGACGTATCGACTACCTTGCCATCCACTTTCAATGTGTAATTCATGCTGACGTTGCTGCCGGATTTTGCCGTCATTTCGGTACCCGCACTTTCTTTTTGGTTTGTATTGGAGCCCTCCGGCGCGTTTGCGGCTTTTTTGCAACCTGCGAAAGCAACTCCAAGTATCAATAAAATAACTGCAACATTTCTCATCTTCATTATTTTCTCCTCCCAAAGTTAGACGCTTTCCCTCACATATTTGCGAAAAGATGTCAACTAATCTATCGCAACATTTTCGCGAAATTCTGGCGGCGCACCGGCAATGAACTTTTCTTCAAGGACGCGGCGTTTTAGGACCGATTCAACGCGGCTAATGACCATGTCGATCGCTACTTCGTTGTAACCTTGCCACGGGATTATTATATCCGCATGCTCGCGTGTCGGTTCTACGAATGACATATGCATCGGGCGAACGGTATTGTAATATTGCCCGACGACAGATTCAGGATTGCGGCCTCTTTCATTTATATCGCGCATAAGGCGCCTGATGAACCGAATGTCGGAAGGAGTTTCAACGTAGGTCTTAATGTCTATCTGATCCCGAAGCTCCGCATTTTCATATAGCAGAATGCCTTCAAGTATCACGACCGGATGCGCCGTAACCTTGGTCGCCGTATTTTTTCTTGTGTGATTGACAAAATCATATTGCGGTTTTTCCACGTCGATGCCTTCTTTAAGCATCTTTATGTGCTTAACGAATAGCTCCATATCGAGCGATGATGGATGGTCGAAGTTCGTCTTAGCGCGCTCTTCTTTAGGAAGATGCGAAAGGCTCCTGTAATAGCAATCCATCTCTAAAAAGCTTATACGGTCGGCGCCTACCACCTCTATTATCTTCTGTGCGATCGTCGTTTTGCCCGACCCCGAACCTCCTGCAATGCCAATTGTTAAAACGCGCATGGTTGCCGCTCCTTTTTGTTTGAACTGATATCTATTCGGCAGATATATAAAAAAGTTGCTAACATTTTGAAAGCCAATTTTTAAAGTCGCTACGTGCGCGATCTAAATAGAGTTTTTTGCGCTCGGCCTTCTTAGGTCCCCGGCTTGTAGATGGATGTAGCTCTAGCGGCGGAAATATTCCCCACAAGCACTTCATCGGCTGAAAATGCTTTGAATTCGAATGTGCTACGTGATCTATAAGCGCACCGATCGCAGTTGTGGATGGAATGGCGCCAGTAGAACCGAACATTTTGCCGGCATAAAGCCCGGTCGCCGCCGATTCCAGATAACCTTCCACGCCGGTTAATTGTCCGGCAACGTAAATGCCCGGATGTTTTTTTAGCTGCAACGTTTCATCTAAAAGAAGCGGAGAATTGATGTATGTGTTTCGGTGAACCGATCCATGGCTTGCAAATTTCGCATTTTCTAGCCCCGGTATCATGCGAAGCACCCTATCCTGTTCCGGATAGCTCATCCGCGTCTGAAAGCCGACCATGTTATATAATGTTGCATGGGTATCATCCTGCCTAAGCTGAACTACGGCGTAAGGCATTCTGCCGGT
>CAIPVD010000246.1 GCA_903868375.1 uncultured delta proteobacterium | reverse complement strand
GCGCTAGCTGCAGCGGTTCTTGGCACGTGGCGAGATAGTTGAAGATCAAGGCCTAAATGTATTGAAGAAATCTGCGGACATAAGGCCTATTACCGACGCGTTTGGCTTCTTGCTCTGGATCTCTTTTAAGACCTCGGCAATGTGAGCGGCGCCAACCGTAAATACCACGATCCTAGGCAACTTTGATGGCTCCGTTTTTAGATGTTCTGCAAGCCCATCGGCCATTATCTTCGAACGCTGGCTTGAATATTTATTAATGTCGTCCGTCGCCTTCTTCAGCTCATTGCGATCTAAATGTTTGGTTGCCAGATCGCTTAAGGCCGTTTTCATTGCGGCTGTCAGTTTGTTGTCGTCCATCACCCATTGTTTTCTGCCGCCTAAAAGATTAGATGTGAGCGTCTCTCTCAAGAGTAAGATGAACATCTTGATCGAACATTTCTTGCCTACATCGTACATTCTAAGGCTCATATCATCAACGCTTTTTGTGGCTGGATTGGTATATTTTGCACAGAATGCGGCCTCTGCTTTGTCACTGGTCAGCAAATCAAAAATACTTGAAATGCTTTCACCCGATTTTAGTCGCTGCTCGATGTTTTTTCGGACAGCGGCGTACGCATCTCCCTGCAAAATAGCGCCCAAGCCATTTGCTTCATCTGCACTTGATTCAGCAGCCTCGACCACATTCACGCCCTGCAGCTTGATAAGCCGGTCGAGCAAAAGTAGGCCGTCGGTTGCTATTGCTTTATCGTTATGAATATCTGCGACCAAAAATACGAGGTCGCCAGCGTCTTTCTTAATATCCGAATAAAAGGCCTTGTGATGC
This sequence comes from uncultured delta proteobacterium, assembly GCA_903868375.1. Classification (GTDB taxonomy): domain Bacteria; phylum UBA10199; class UBA10199; family 1-14-0-20-49-13; genus CAIPVD01. Next base: position 11,332 of record CAIPVD010000246.1, on the reverse strand, counting down.
AATACCTTCTCGACGGCGCCGTTCGTTTCGAAATTGAATTTTTCTTTTAGATGCTTTGCGATCTGATCTGTATCTATCTTTGGAAATGTTTGCAGCTTTACTTCCGGTCCGCCTGCAGTGAAAACTTCGGATGCTGCCACGCAGTTTAATTCAACGCGGCCCTTGCCGCCCAGTTGTTTCTTGAAGAAGTCAATCGCCGGGTCAAAACGGCTGCCTATGGCGTCTTTGGCGTTTTTATCTTTTGCGACAAGGTCGCGTTTCATCTTGGTTAGCTTGTCGAAGAGATCTTTCATCTTTGGGGCGGCCGCATCGTAATAGGTAGGCCGTAAAAATATATCTATGCCGACGTTTAGCGCGTCGTAGAGGTCTTCTGCCGGCAACCGGTAGCTGTAGCGCGTGAAGGCGTCCAATAGCGGCTTACATTCTGCCGCTCCCATAACCGAAATACGTTCATCTTTGCCCATGATTTTATTATCGGCAAATGCTAGGAAAAGTTGCTAATTTTGTTGCGTTATTTATTTTTACTTTACTCGCTGTATTTAAGGTGTTAGGTGTCTGGTCAATCAAAAAACAATTGGCGAAGCCCTCTGTGAGGATTACATGTCAAAGACGGTTCTCGTAGCTACAATAAGCGCCTTTCTACTCCTTGGTGGGCTTGCTTTTGCCGGGTCCAAGGGTGGCGATGTCAATAAGACAAGCGTTCGCTATGCCGGTTTCGCCTTCGCAGGACAGTTCAAGGATATTGCATCAAATTTCAAATTCACAAAAAAACTTCTCGACAGCTCTCGCGATAATAACGGCATTTCGATTTTTGACAAAAAACTGTTGTCCCTTTTCAAAGAAAATGCGGCGGAGATCAAGAAGTTCGATCTTATTATCGGCGGCGAAACGGATTCGAAGATCGCGATGGCCGTCGTTGTGGAGAGAGAGAATGTAAGCGTCGTAAAGATCGCCGGCTATAATAAGGTCGTTATCAATCTTCTTTGCAATGTCGATTTTTTGGATTTCGAGAACTTTCAGCTGGTTGGGTCTTTCCCGATCTATCTGGAGTATATAGATGTGAAGGAAGGCGCTCCACCGGACGATGCCTATATTTCGGAACTGTTCACAAAGGTATATTTCGCGGATCAGTCAAGCATCTTCAATTTGCTTAAGGATAGAATGAAGGAGCTTGGGCCAAGCAGAGATGCAAGGCTTGCATTTAGGGTCAATGGTGTGGACATCGACGGTGAAGTTACGGATTTTTTAAGCCGCAATGGTGTCGCGGACATCGGTTATTTTAAGGGTAACGTTGCGAATAGATTTACCCAGTACCTTTCGTCAAAGCTCGGCGTCGCCGTTTTGCCTTACGCAAAGGACCATGCGGGCGGCAAAATGTCGCTTACATTTTCGGATGCAAGGATGCAGGATTTTACCATTCCGGATGCAACTTACGGCGTCGATCTTTCGATAAATAAATTCGTCAAAGAGATCTACAAAGAGACCAGTATCGAGAAGGCTTTTTTGTACGGCATCCTGGGAAACGTCAAGGTGTATGGTTCCGATGTCGGAAGGTCATATCTGGATACCAAAGTAAAAGGCGGAGCTATCAAGGTCGTGCCCGTTTCGCAGACTACCATCGACGAATTTGCGGTCTATGACGACCTGTTCGATGTCTTTAATGCCGAAACTTCAAAAGAAATGCAGAAAGATAAAAAATTCAACAAGGAGGTAATAAAGCGATGCTCAAACATGTAATGTTGGTTGTCACGGTATTCGCTCTCTTGTGTCCATCGATGCAAGGGCGTGCGGAATACAAGAAGGTCAGGGTGGTCGGCTCCGTTAAATGCAGCCAGACCAAACATGCTTCCAGCGCCACGCAGAGAAAAGCGTTGGAAGATGCGAAGAAGAAGGCGCTAAATAAATATTTAGCTAGTCTTGATTCTCAAAGGGTCCGGTTGCTGGATAAGGTCAAAGACGACCTTTACAAGAACCTGGATACCTACGTCATCGAGGTTATTCCGATGGACGATGGTTATTGGGAGAACGGATATTGGAACGTTAACGCCGAAGCCAGTATAAATGAAGCGCAGATCGAAGAGATGGTGAATCGTTTCGCACAGCGAAAGATACAGGGCAAAGATGAAGCCTATCTGGCGTTTGTCTTTGTGGCGAGAGAGACCGACAGCGTTATGAAGTATAAGGACACTGTTAGGGATAATTTCGGCGCGAACGAAACTTCCGGCGCCAAGAACAAGGCGTCGTCCAAAGATTCCGCGCAAGGCAAGAAAATTGGAAACGATACGATCAATGAGTCCGCGAACAGCAAAAATTCCGAATCGGAGTCTGTGAACGAGACCAATTATCAGGCCGATACGCTGCGCGGCGGTTCGGTAGAGAAAAAATCCGACTCGATCAAATATAAGACCTACACATCGGACGACCTGGACAATAAGATATCGGAAATATTCAACAAGGCCGAGTTTGCCGTCGTGCCTTCGTTTGAAGCGGGTATCGACACGAACGGTTTTACCGGCGATTTCATAACGAAGAATCAGGTTTCGCCGCAGACCCAGATGGCCGCGGTGAATGCCGCAAGGTCCAAAGGGATAAGTTACCTGGCCGTCGGTTCGCTCGATGTCGGCGAACAGCTTGTCGATCCGGCGACCGGCATGCAGAAGGCCTATGTCAGAGTGAACGCGTTCATTTGGGACCTGAACGGAAAATTCGTCCGAAAGGTATGCAGCGTTGGGCCCGTGCAGTATAGCGGGACCGGCGAAGACCCCATGGTGGCGAAGACGAACGCTTTAATAAATGCCGGCACGGCTGCGGCTAAGGACCTTGTAGATCAATTAAGGGCGAAACAGAGCTTATAACCAAAAAAGGAGAAAGGTATGAGAACGAAAAAGATGTTGGTCAGTGCGGTTTTGTTGGTGTTGTGCCTGTCTATGGGCGGAGCGGTGTTCGGAAACATGCTTTCTAACGTGGTCGGAGGCGGCGACAAAGGTTCGAGCGGCGGCAGTTCCCAGCTAGGCGCGATCTTGGATGCACAAAAAGAACTTTCGACAAAGTATTTGGAATCGACAGTTGACCTAGCTTCCAGCCTGGAAAAGGCCGCTGGCGCATTGAACGTCAAGGAAAAGGTCGCCGGGCAAATAGCTACGATAAACGGGCTGAAAAGCGGAAATCTCAATAATAGCGGAGTGAACAAGGTTCAGAAAGCTTCCGAAAATACCGTCGCTGTTTTAAAGAAAGCCATGGATGAAACTACGGCACCGAGCGCCGAATCCAAGAAACTTATGGCGGAGAGCATGACCATTATGGCAGGTTCATTGGCAAAGAAAGCCATTATTGCAAAGACGGCGGTTGACGTTAATTCGAAGGCGAAAGGCGCATTGAACGGCGCATCTGTCACGGACCTTCCTAAGATCAAGGACGTTGTTTCAACGTCGGCTGTTTTGGGCACCGCACTTCCTCTCGATATTAAGCTGGAGAAGGATATATTATCGACGCAGGTCGCTTATGCAAAGACACATGGGATAAAGGTTCCCGGCGATGCTTCGAAATTGCTGAAATAATATTTGAGCTTAATTTAAAAAGCCCCGACCGATGTGGCCGGGGCTTTTTTGTTGTCTATTGATTTAACTTTTTCTTCAATTCTTTTATCTCGTTCTTCAGCTCCAATACTCGTTCTTCTCGGCCGATCATTGCGTTGCTGTAAATTTCAAGTTCGTGGATCTTTCCTTGAAGCTCGAAATTCATCTTCTTTAACTGGTCCTCTGCCTTCTTGCGTTCGGTGATATCTCGAGCAGCGGCAAAGACGCCCTGTATCTGGCCCGATTCGTTCTTATAGACGGTGGCATTGTACAACACGTCTTTGGCCGATCCTGATTTATGTTTCAGGGTTAAATGGTAATCCCTGACAAAACCCTCTGTAAGGACCTTCTTGTAGCTCTCAATTGCTTTATCTGGCTCCGTGCAATAATTTGAAAAGTCGCTGCCAATAAGCTCTTTGCGGGAGAAGCCCGTAATCTCTTCGGTGGAGTGGTTTACGTCGTTAATTTTTCCTTCTGCGTTGATAGTAACCAAGGGGTCAAGGCTGGCCTCGATAAGGCTTCTGGTGTAGAGAGATGAAAACCGCAGCTCTTCCTCCGCCTGCTTACGTTCGGTGATGTCTCGGAAAAAGCCTAATAAATGTTTCTTGCCGTCGAGAGTGATGGTGTTGGAGTTAACGTCCGTGTAAAAAATCGTGCCGTCTTTTCTTTTTATCGGTATATTGTTGGCAAGGGTAAATTCCCCTTTTGCCTGCTTTTCAAACTGATCCATAACATAGGAGAGATCTTTCTCGGGGTGGATATCCATGACCCCCAATTGTTTGATCTCCTCCGGGCTGTAGCCAAGTTGCTGGCAAATGGACCTATTGCCCATGGCGAATTTTTTGTTTTCAAGGTCGGCTATAAGTATTCCGTCTGTTGCAGTATCAAAGATTGTTCTAAAATATTTTTCGGATTCTTTAATCTTTTCCTCCGCCTTCTTGCGCTCGGCGATCTCATGCTCCAGTTGTTTTGAATCTTCTTTGATCGCAAGATTGGTATATCCCAGTTCCGAAATAACGGAGGCAATTTCCCCCAGGAATAAGGTGATGTTTTGCAGAGTCTCACGGGAAATTATGGGGATCTCCTTGAGAGCGGCCAGGTACGCCTGTTCATCGTAGCCGTACATCTTTGCTTGCCGTCTGAAGCGCTCGATATCCGGCGGTTCCAGCAGAAGTTGCCCTGTGGCCAGGCTGGCGATATGTTTTCCTTTTACAATGATCGGCGTGGCGCAATCTATCAGGCCATTATCGCAGGCCTCTATTACCAACTGGCCTGGTTCGTTCAGCGCGTCCAAGAGATGTTGGTTGCTCTTAGCGCAGATTGCCTGGGAGGCCGGGCAGCTCCTGTGAAACTTGGTGCAGATGTCCCGCCATCCGGTAGCCACAAGTATGTTCAGTCCAGGATGATCCAGGAAGCCGATGGTGAAACCCGAGGCATGGGTGAACTTCTCAAAGATGCCGTGCAGTCTTTCCAGGTCGATCAAGTCAGTGATGCCGTATTCCCCATCGACAAGGCAAGTACCGTTTTTCTGCGTTACATCGCTCATCGCATTTCCTCCCTTCTATATTATATCGAATCGTCTTGATACCGACAATATTTACCATGACGATCGAATATCGCAATATCATTTAACAAAAGGCCTTCCAGCTTCCCCATTCTTTATAGATTCAACGATTATCATTAAAAGTACGTATAAGCACAACTGCGTGCCACTCCGAAGCCCAATGGCGAAGGCGGGATTTGTTGTTTTTACAGGCAGAAAGGCAGCGTCATAGGCTTATTCTCTTTCTTGCTTACTTAGATGCCACAAAAAATAAAGTGAATGCACTTGTAAAATTAATGCGCCGATAGGGCGTTTGTGGATCCAAGAAGAAAAATGTTCCAAAACTTTTGGATGCGGCTTACTGAAGCACGGTGGATGCGACCGCCGTAAGCCCTGGTATAGGCACTCCGTTCAGGTCGGCGGCAGTAAGTGTTCCTTCCACGAAGTCTGTGTCTTTGATCGTGCTTCCTGCTGCGATATCGAACGTCACCTGCACGAACTCGCCCGTGCCGAAACCTACCGGGTTAGCAACCTTAATGTCTAACGTGTTGGCCGCCGTTTGGGTAGCAAGCGCCATTGAGTTGGTGCCGGCAGCGACTCCCGTTGCCGAAACAACTCCGGTATACGTTACGTTCGACTTGCTAACTTTGGCAGGGCTTGTCTTAACGCTTACGCCAGCCGGAAAGGTCAATGTCACATCAAGTGCGCCGATCTGTGTACCGTTTGCAAGCGTTCCGCCGCTAGACATGGTAACAGTCGCCGTTGTGGAAGTAGCCGAAGAACTCCCTCCACCACCGCATCCGAAGCCGGCCACCAATGCAACCGCTACGATGAGCGTTCCTAATATAATTATTTTTTTCATAACTGTCCTCCAAATTTAATATCACCAAGTTATCAAACCAAGCGCCTTCCTTAAGATGACTATAACATCTCCTATGTCTATCTTTCCGTCCGGTTGCGGACGCCCGTTTACGAGTGGCGCAACGTCACCGTGCGCAAGGTCTCCGGCCGTTGTAGGAATACTACCCGTTGCAAGTTGCATGGCAAGCATCGCATCATCGGTTGTACCGCCATAGCCTAAGTTGCCGTCCGGCACCATCGTCGTACCGACGTCGAAGTTGGCGGTGATACTATAGCTCGCGGTTACGTTAGTTAACGTTAGCGGATTTGCTGCCGCCGAAGGGAGCGGGGTGTAACCCGTCCAATTGACGAAGTGATATAGAGCGTTCGGCACGGCTGTAATCGCGGCAGTAGAATCTCCATAATTTACTGTCTGGGTTGTAGCACTTGCTGGTGATAACGTGCCGTTAGCCCCGGTGATGAATGTCACAGTGAACGTATCGATCGCGAAGTTGGCGGTTATAGCATGACCTAGTCCATCGCCCGTAACTATGAGCGGATTCACCGTTGTAGTCACGAACCCGTTATCGCCTGTCCAGTTAACGAAGTGATATCCCGTTGAAGGATTTGCCGTGACCGGTGCTCCGACATCACCATTGTTCAGCCCTTGAGCAAGTGAGGCTGTTGGTGTTACAGTGCCGTTGGCGCCAGCTGTGAACGTAACGCCGCTTCCGATCTTAAATGACGTTATAGCAACCGATGCGTCCGGAGTTGAAGACGTCAGATCGGTTCTCACATCAACTGTGATCGTATATGTTCCTAATGGGGGATCTACATACGCAGCAGGAAAAATTGCTTTGGTCATCTTCCAAGTTGGATCAGTTGAATAATCCCTTTTAACGGTATTGGTCGTACCGTCATCCAACCAGAAACGATACTCATAGCTCGAGGCGCCTTGACCCGCTGCAGTGAATGTGACAGGCGTGCCATAGATCTGCGGACTCGGCTTATCGGATGATAGAAGAACGCTAGAGGCGTGGTCAGGTACGATTGTGAAAGATATGGGAGGATAAGTATAGTCGGGCGTAGCGCTAGTTTGGTTAGTCCTCACGTCGATCGTTATTGTGTAAGTCGCTGCCACCGCTGTTCCAGGCAGGCTATAAGTTGCGGTAGTGCTATAATCTTGTACAGTTGGTGCGCCGCCGTTTTAAGAAACGCTGAATCTGTACTGATAGACGGATCCGGTAGTGGCGCCCGTGCCTGCTGCCGTAAACAGAACCGCAGTGCCTGCAGGATGCGGATTTGTAGCGCTAATCGTAACTGTCATGCCCGTAGCGCCAACCCACGTAGAAGTAGTTATTGGCAGGGTGCTTACCAAAGGATCAGACTTAAGCGTAGCAGGAAGCGAAGGGTTTAGCTGATTTTCAGCGATGACTTGATAATTGTACGATGTAACCGCGTTAGCAATTGTTTCGTCTGAATAAGTAGGCGTGTTGAACGCATCGAGGAACGGTTGCAGCGCTGGATCGACAACTGGGCTCAACGTAGGATTGTAAACATCCGGCAACGGCTTATATGTTGTTACCCTTGCTATAATGTCTGTCGCCGCGCTTGGGACGCAGGCAACACCTGTGCATCGCAGTACCAAGTAATCGAGCAAATTCGTATTCTCGTTATTCTTCCATTTAAGATCGACGTGCGACGCGGTTTGCGTAGCCTCAAGCACCGTAGGCGTCGCCGGGATGCCTTCCGCCGGCTGGAACACAAAAGGACGCATCATGTCGTTCTCTTCGTGCCCCAATAAATGGCAATGCCAAACGTATTCCCATTCGTAATCGAAGAGAGAATTCATTCCGGTATCGAGTCCAACTTCCGCATCGGCCGGCATTGTCACATCCTTTGGCCGAATGCTGTGCGGCAGCGCAGGCCATGTGCCTGGCACTGTAGGTTTGATAGGTTTCAGCGCGACGATAACCTGTTCAAGCGGATCCGCCCTAATGGTATCTCTCCATCCGGCCTCGTCGTTGTAAGGCGGTTTTACAACGCCCGCCCAATCGACGCGATTAATAACTTGCACGTTGAACAGATGGAAGTGGACATAGTGCGTATCGACGCCGTTATGTACTATCAACCAAACCTGCTCCTGCCCTTCAGGTACAACTTCGGTGGGTAGATCGATGTATTGCATCTGGTGCGTAGTTTGGTTCGTGAAATTGGTTCCTTGTATCTCCGTCCCAAGCAGTGCGTTCATGCGCCCATATTGAAGTTCGAAAAGTTCCTGAATGGTCTTTAAATGCACCGGCAAAGTTTTAAGAATGGGAGGGATCACACTATAATCATAAGCCTGAATATCCGTGCTGAAGTTATTAGCATATACGAGCGGGGGAATCAGGAAAGGCTCGTTCCTAGCTGTCCAGGCGTTGGCTAGATCTGTTGTCAATGTGGTAAGATTCTGCAGATCGGGAGTTCCGGCACTCACCCTAAATTGCATGAGCGTCCTGGTGTTTGGCCCATAGCCTGGCAGCGTAGTCGGTGCCCCGCCAACAGAGGAATTGTCTGGATCTCCGGTATAATAATCGTAACGAAGGTCGCTTGCCGGTATCGGGGCAGGCGAATCGTTATAAAGTATCAAAGTGCTACCCGCTGGAACCTTCGAAAAGTCGACAATAATGTCGGCGCGCTGTGCTGGGCCGAGCAATAAGTTATGCTCCTTGACGTTCGTGACCGTTATGCTTCTCGGGTCGTTATCGTATTCGACCGCTACTGGTGGATTGTTCAAGACGACAGGTACCGGCACAAATCCGCCTTCGGTTCCGATCAAATACATTGGTGGTATTGTGGTCAGGTCTTGAGCAGAGAGGTCCGGCTGTCCGCCTGGCCTTCCATCCGTCCTAGTCATCATTTTTATCTCTGTATTTATAGATGCAACTGCAGAAGCTCCGCTTCCTCCGCCCGGCGAATCGGAAATCGAAACGGTGGGGGCCGAAGTATAACCCGACCCTGGCGACGTAACTGTAATTGCGGTTATAACGCCGCTGGTGACAGTTGCCGTAGCCGTAGCTTGCGTTACGGTAAGGGGATTGCCACCGCCAGAGAATGTGATAGTGGGGCTAGCTGTATAACCGGTGCCTCCCGATACAACGGCAACTGTAAGTGGCTCTGCATAATAGATCTGAAGATTCAAGGTTCGATCGTTGCAGGCATTAAGAACTCTGAAGCGGTACCGCTGATTTAAAACGTCCATATATGGATAGACCGTGCCGTTGACGACCGGCGTATCCATAAAGGCTTCGGGAACGGCAGATACGGGTGGCAATTCATGCGTTATCATTTGCGTCTGATCCATAACGGGCCAGAACCATGGGCCCCAATCCCACCTGCCGAACGGATTCATTCCGCAATTCGGCGAGCAATTTGGGCCGTTGTTGGTTGGATCCTGATTGGGCTCGTAGACGTGCGGGAACCAGAGATCTCCATAGCTGCCCCAGTTGGGATTGGTCCACTTGGAGTCCTGAATATTAATATTTTCAGGAACGAACGTCTTGTCCTGAATGATCAAAGGAATGCCGTAGTTGTAAACGCCGCCGCCTTGGCTAGGAAGTGCCTTGTCGGCTATCATCGGATCTTCGACCGCCTGGTCTATTAATAGATATCCCGCTGCCTCGCCTGCATAAACGTTTAGGCGCGTGATGCCGTACGAGTGGTCGTGATAGAACATCAGCCTAGGACTCTGATCATTTGTGTAATAGTAAGTTGATGAGCCTTGGCCATTTATGGCAGCGGCGACAGTTTCTACCGCTGAATTTACGCCAAGTTTAAAGGTGGTGACGGTCGCTGCCGTTACGGTAGGGAACGGACTAGCGCTCACTAACGTGTTCAGATCGTAAAAAGAATAGAGCGCATCACGTAATGTGGTCTTGTTAGTAGTTCCAACCGCCGTATCGGCCTTTGCCTTTGCAGCGGTTGCTGCCGCCACAATAGCATTTACGGCGGTTTGTTCAGCTGGTGTAATTCCTCCCGTACCATCAACAGCTAATTTAAAAGTGCCCGCAGCTGTGACCTGCGCTGCGGCTTGAGACTGTGCCGTAGTGGCAGCACCCGAAACCACCGGCATCATATCAGGGACGTTCTGCAAGCTTAGGCCTGTTTTATAATGAGTGCTATCGCTGGTTGGAGTTATCCACTGATGCGGAGTTCCATCGCTTATCCAGGGAGTAAGCCCGCCGTGAAGATGGAGTTCGGCACGGTTCTCCGTATAGTTTTCACAAAGTGGATTTCTAGGGTCGGGCATGCAGGGATTTCCTGTAGCCGGATTTTTCGGGCCCATTCCAGCACCCATGATGGTCGGATCTACCGGCAGGAAAAGATCGCCGGCACCGTTCACACCAAGTTCGTTCACAAATGTGACACGTACTGGAGTACCTTTGCGGGCGAGGATGAGCGGGCCTAAATATTGTAACGCACCAACTTGCGGGTCTGCCGTATTGATCTGATGATAACCGCGAAGTTTAGTTCCAATGCCAAGCGCATCCGATGTTTGGGGAAGGTCCGAATGCATTCGAACTCTGTAATCCTTTACGCCGATCTCATAATAATCGTTGCCCGTATATGTTCCAGTGTCTGGAGTTGCCAGTGGAATGTACTGCCCTAAATTATTCCTATTGGCATACCCAACTCCAGGAAGCGAATCGACGAATTTTCTAATTGCCGTTCCAGAAGGCCCGCCAGCCGGGCTATTGGCGTAATAAGTTCCACCGCCAGGGCCCGCGTGGGCCGGAATGGCACATAGTGTAAAGACGCACGTTGTTAGCACCAAGCCAGCGATCAATAAAAACTTTTTATTATGCATATTTTCTCCTTAACACTCCGACTACATTAACTTTTTTATAATGTATATAGCCAAGTTCCACTTTTTTATGACATTTTGCACGAGGCTATTGTGCCTTTGCAATAGAAGTACTATTTTACAATTTAAGATGATTGTGGGCAAATAAAATAGATACGAAAAGTTCACACTTTTTTTGACTTTGTTCTACGGCGTTTAGTTCTAACAATAAAAGTTGAATATTTAAATTCGATGTGCTAGCGAGTTCGGCACTTATGGCAATGAAACAATCACAAAAGACACTGGCTTTATGGCTTATCATCATCCTGACCTCTATCGCTGTCCTTCACTTCATGAACCAGCGCCCAAAGGGAGCGATAGAAGTGAATTTTAGCGAATTCATGGATGCGGTGAAGAAGAACAACGTGGCAGAGATTTCCATTCAGGGCGAGGAATATACCGGCAAGTTCAAAGACCCGTTCAAAGACGGCGCATATTTTTCGACCATCGGCCCAGTTACGAGCGAAAAGACGCTGGAGATGTTGAACG
>CAIPVD010000245.1 GCA_903868375.1 uncultured delta proteobacterium | reverse complement strand
GCTGAAGACGCTCAAGTAAAGCGCCTTTGGTAAAAGTTTTTTAGGGTTTGCCATATCTTCGGCGGCATTAGTAATGAGGCCAAAACCTTCGTAGCCGATAAAAAGGACGCCGGCGCCGAAAAAAATTCCCGAAAATTTTGGCCAACCAGCCACAGATAGATAGGCCGGGTGAATAAAGAAAAGCCCGACCACCGAGAACAAGAGCAATATCGTTACCTTTATCGCCACTATCAAAGTTTCAGAGCGCCCAACCATTCCGGCACCGATAAAATTTATACATGTGAATAGGGCGACAATGCCTGCCGCAACGGCCTTTCCGAACCATGGCGAAGCATATTCGGGAAAGAACGTTTTGAAATATCCCGCGAATCCGTGAGCGTAGAGGGCTAATGCAATGATATATCCTACCCACATATAAATATTAATTCCGCCGCTTAAGATCCCATCGCCGAAACCCTGAACGAGAAATTCGACGGGGCCTCCTGTGGAAGGATAGCGGGTCCCAAGTTTTGCGTAAGAATATGTGGAGAGCAGGCAGACAACTCCGCCAATGGTGAATGATAACCACATCGCCGTACCCGATGTTTCGGCGACAACTCCTAAGATCGAAAATATTCCGGCACCGACCATGCCCCCGATGCCTATAGAGACCGCCGCGAACAGGCCTATCTGATTTCTATTTGACGTTTCTTGCATGTTATTTCCACTCCGATCATCATAATTATCATGATTGCATCGACAGGGGAATAACAAAACTTGTTAACCGTGGAAACGGCTTAACTTTTCTATCGCATATCCTACACGATAGTGGATCTCTTGGATGTATCTGTCTTGAACGCTATCAGCGGCAGTCATCGTTCTATCATATTTTTTCTGGAGAGCCGGAAGCGCAGATCTGTCGCCTATGTCGCCGAGGGCGTTGGCAACGCCAATCTGAACACCTTTACTTTCATCGTCGAGCATCTTTACTAGTTGCGGCACCGCCTCGGCAGCTTTGAGCGCCCCAAGCGCAGAAGCCGCTCGCTCGCGCACAACCGGGCTTTTATCACCCGTAGCAGCCAGCAACGCAGGTATCGCTAATCTGTTACCAATGAAACCAAGCGATGCCGCTGCTTTGCCACGAGTATTCTCATCCGCGTCCGCTTCAAGAGTTTCCATCAATTCGATCATGGCTTCGTGGCACTCTTTATAATCATGCAATCGAAATGCGATCTCCTGTCGAACCTTCGGATCGCTTTGCGTTCTGATCTTATCGATCAAGGTGCGCGCATTAGCGCACGATGCTTCATCTCTTATTTCGGTGTTGGCATAATCGATCAATTTTCCAAGGTGGTCCATGCTCCCGGACAATCTGGTTGCGCCGAGCCTTTGCAGGGCCGCTTCAACTCTTTCATCGCTCGGTGTGACTTGGTGTCCATCGCCCGCAGCGGTCGTTACGTAGTAACTATCCGCATCGTTGTTTTCCGGTTCGAATCTGCCGTCTCCATCGCCGTCGATCAGGCAAACCAAATCGGGACTCGATCCTTTGCCTATCATGCAAACTGGCCCATTAGCCATAATGCCTCCTATACTGACATTATCGGTTAATATTTGAATAAGTTGCTAATTTTGTTTATTTTTTCCGATCCACTTTTGAACATCGTTAAAGAATTTGTCTGGGCTCGCTTGAGAAACCATGTGTCCCGAACTTGGATAGCGCGGAAAATAGATCGTGCGCTTTGCCGATCCGGTTTTATAATATACATCGATATAACCATCGTCTGTGCCATGTATCCAATCCACATGATCGACAATGTTTGAATGCTTATTAAGCGAATCGGGTAATGCAGCGGCGTAAATAACAAGGTCTAGTTCGGCATCTGTTATAAAAGTGTTCACGAGGGCAAGGTTTTGAAAAAAGAGATCGCCGTAAGCCGTTGCTTGAGGGTCTATTTCATAACCCTGATCGATCGCGGAGTTAACGTAAAAAGCATAATTGATGTAAAGATTGCAATCTGCAACATAGGCGTCCCATGGGTTCAGTGCCCCAAGCGTTTCTTCGATAGTTGTTCCCGAACTTGCCGCGACAGATTCATTCATCGAAGCAAGCATTCTTGCCCTTCGCGCAATGTCGATCCTGTCGGGCTTATGAAGACGATTAAAATTCTGGCTTTGCATCAAAGACGAGATATCGGCCGATTCGTTTTCGATGAATTTGTAAGCGTTTTCACGGGAAGCAGGGCCAAGGTCAACTATCGAAGTAATATCTCTCGCAAAGACCGTCGATAGGATATCTGTGAGTTCGAGTCCGCTCTTATTAAATGAGGCCAGCCCGTCTGCATATCCCGCGTCTTTAGTGTACTGGTAAACTTCTCTTTTTGCTGTGTTACTAACAAAATCGATCGCGTTATCGTAAGCGCTACATCCATCTTCTGCGCACGGTTCAAAAGTCGTTCCTGTTTCACTTGCTATATTATAGATCACAGAACCGCTCGTCTCATATGCAACGCCTGCAAGTTCATCCTGATATTGTCCCGTGAGAAGAGGTTCGATAAGTATTTGCGAACCAAACTGTGTGGCGATCTTTTCCGGAGGAAACGTAGCGGACGCGAGAGGGCGGTTCATG
>CAIPVD010000244.1 GCA_903868375.1 uncultured delta proteobacterium | reverse complement strand
CGCTGAGCTACGGGCGCATTAGAACTGCTTAGCGAAGAATGAGCTTAGCAGTTCTTATGCCCGCCACGATTTATTGGCGGGCCAAAATCTTAAATCTTCCCCTGCAGCAAGAATGCAACGACGAGGGCGTATATTACAAGTGACTCGATTAATGCAAGTGCAATGATCATCGGGGTTAATATCTTTGCAGATGCCTCTGGATTGCGGGCGATTCCCTCTAGCGCCGCTGCTGCCGCCTTCCCCTGCCCCAACGCACCGCCAAATGCCGCAAGCCCAATTCCGATACCGGCCCCAATGGCTAACCCTAGCTTCATATTAGATGATGCCGATCCGGAAGATGCCACGTCTTCGGCCATTGCAAGGCCCACTAACATCATATTAATAGCAAATACCGCAAATCCTACTAACGCCTTTTTCATCTTTAATCCTCCTTGATCAATTATGCTCTATTGCCAATCCTATATAAACGGCGGAGAGCAATGAAAACACGAAAGCCTGTATAAATGCAACAAATAATCCAAGTCCAAAAAATATCACCGGAACAACGAGCGGCACTAGTTGCGAAAATATGCCCAGAACCATATGGTCGCCGGTCATATTGCCAAAAAGACGGACCGACAAAGAGAGAGGCCTAACACAGTGGCTTATCAGCTCGATCGTTAACATAAGAGGCGCAAGCCAGATAAGCGGCCCGCTCATATGCTTGAAATATTTAACAAAGCCATGTTCCTTTATCCCAACGGCGTTGTAATAAACAAATACCGTAAGAGCTATCGGGATGTTCGTGTTTATATTGTCCGTAGGCGGGGCAAAGCCGGGTATTAGCCCTAAGACGTTGCAGAACAATATGTAGATGAATATCGTGCCGATAAGAGGCAAGAACTTTATAGCCCTTTCGCCCATTATCCCTTCAAGGAGATTTAGAATCGCCTCGCCAAAGGCTTCGAATAGCCCAGGCAACGTGATCTTTTTAGATGGGACGATAAAATTTTCGGTATCTCTAAGCTTGATACCGGCAATAGTTCCAAGGACAAGGAGGACTATCACAATGAACGCGGCCGTTGCTATGTGGATGGTATCTTCGTTCACCCACGAAAGCCAACTTACCCGCTCGCCCAGCCATATGAAAAGGTTAAAGTCTTTCATTCCAGAACATGTATCCGATGATAACGGACATAATTATCATAAACAGGCCAATGAGCAACGCCACAATATTAACGGTGGTGAATTTTATCAAGGCCCAGAGAACGAATATAAGCACCAAAAATTTAAACATCGCAAAGAGCGCCATCCGAAGCTTCCCGCCGGCACCGCCCAATAGGCCATTCGCAATTATATATAACGCCCAAAAGTTGGCGCCGCCTATAACAGAGCCTAACGCCACAGACAAGGATATTTTATGATCCTTCCAGACGACAAAGGCTATCGCAGCCGCCATCAAACCTATAACTGCATTTATTATTTCTACTTTTCTAAGCATCGTCGCCACCGTTTATCCGTTCGTTCCAGTTAAGTATTCGCACAAGGTTCCAAATACCCGCCACTGTGCCAAGAACTGTCCCTGTAACCGCAAGCCACGGGCTTGTCCCAAGCTTTTCATCTATGTAATTCCCAAACATAAGGCCAACTACAACGCTCGCCGCCAGCTGAATGCCCACAGCTCCGTATAGGCCGAACGTGTAATATACCGAATTTTTAAGATCGTCCTTCATATTATTTTTGGAATAGCCATCTCGCACGCCTTAACCGTCGCATCTATATCCTTTTCCGTATGCGCAAGCGAAACAAAACCGCTTTCATACGGCGACGGCGCAAGATAGACCCCACTTTCAAGCATTGCATGGAAATATTTTATGAACCGTCCCTTGTCGCAGGCCATCACGTCATCTAAATTTCTCACATCTTTACCGGTGAAAAATAGCGTCCACATAGATCCTACCTGCGTAAGATGATGCGGAACATTTTTCGCCTCTAAAACTTTACCAATACCTGCGACCAGGCGCCTTGTCAGCGCCGGTAATTTTTCAAAATTCTTCTTATCATTTAATAGCTCGAGCGTCTTGATACCGGCAGACATTGCAATTGGGTTACCAGATAATGTTCCGGCCTGATAAACGGGGCCAAGCGGCGCGACCTTTTCCATAATTTCACGGCGGCCGCCATAAGCGCCCACGGGTAAGCCTCCGCCAATGATCTTGCCCAAGGCAGTTAGGTCCGGCTTGATATTGTACAGCTCCTGCGCGCCGCCATAAGAAACCCTAAAACCCGTCATCACCTCATCAAATATGATGAGCGCCTGATATTTATCGCAAAGCGCTCGAAGCCCATTCAAAAAACCAGGGCTAGGCGGAACGCAGCCCATATTCCCAGCGACCGGTTCAACTATTAGGCAAGCAACTTCACCTTTGTTCTTCAGGAACAACTCTTCGACAGATGAAAGATCGTTATATTTTGCAACGAGCGTATGCTTCGCAAAGTCGGCCGGCACACCGGCAGAATCGGGGGAGCCTCCCGTCAACGCACCGCTTCCGGCCTTAACCAGTAAGTAATCGGCATGGCCATGGTAACAGCCTTCGAATTTGATTATCTTATCTTTCCCCGTAAAACCGCGTGCGGCACGAACCGCCCCCATAACGGCTTCGGTGCCGGAACTTGTAAATCGCACCAGGTCGATAGATGGAAATGCCGTCTTAACCATCTGCGCCAGTTTTATTTCCAGTTCACATGGGGCGCCAAAACTCGTCCCATTTTCCGCCGCCGTCTTTATCGCGCTAATCACTTTCGGATGCGCATGGCCAAGTATCGCCGGACCCCAGGTTCCCACGTAATCTATATACTTATTTCCGTCTTCATCCCAAATGTAGGCGCCGCTTGCACGCTTAATGAAAGGAGGAACGCCTCCAACGTGCCTAAATGCTCGAACCGGAGAATTGACGCCACCGACCAAAACCTTCTGCGCTTCATTGAATAGGGCATTTGACCGCTCAAATTTCATGCGAAATACCTAACATGTGGAAGCGGCCTCTATCAATTTAATTATTGCTTTTTGGTGCTTCGGTGCTAATTAGTCCGCCAACTATGCGATTTCCAATAAAACAGACGATTGCCGTTGCCAGGTCCATCAAAAAGAACAAAGCGGAAAAACGTGAAAGGTTTCCGCTAGTTTTAATGCTCGAACCGCTTCATGCCTGTAACTTGACATGCGAAGGCTGCGGCCGCATTCGCGAATATGCCGATACAATCTCCGAACAACTGCCGCTGGAAAAATGCCTAAAGGCGATAGACGACAGCTCGGCGCCGGTCGTTTCCATTTGCGGAGGCGAGCCGCTTCTATATAAATATATCGAAGAACTGATCGATGAAACGCTAGCAAGAGGCAAGGTTGTCTATCTCTGCACCAACGGCACGATACTCGACAGGAAGCTCGATATTTTAAAGCCGCACCCGATGTTCAATATAAACATCCACCTGGACGGAATGGAAAAGACGCACGACGCGATAGTCCAGCGCCCGGGCACGTTCCGGCAGGTATGCGAAAACATCCGCCTGGCAAAGAAGAAAGGTTTAACCGTCTGCACGAACACGACCGTTTATAAAGAAACCGACCCTGGCGAGATAGAAGACCTATTTCATCATTTAGACATGTTAGGCGTAGATGGCATGCTGATTTCTCCAGGTTTCGATTACAAAGACGTTGAAGACCAAGCGGTATTCATGACGCGCGAAGAGATCGCGGAAAAATTTGGAGAGATCCGCAAATTCGCAAAGAACTTCCGCGTTTGGAGTACACCTTTATTCTTAGATTTCCTGGCAGGGCTCCGCGATTTCAAATGCAGCCCCTGGGGAAACGTAACCTACAACATAGCCGGCTGGAAGGCGCCCTGCTACCTTATCACGGATACTCACTACGAAGATTTCGGCGAGTTCATGAAAGCGGTCGATTGGAACAAATATCAGGCAGGTGAAGATGCCCGCTGCCGCAACTGCATGGCACATTGCGGATTCGAGGCGACCGTTGCAATGCAAACGAGCAAGAGCCTAAAGGACATGTTACGAATGGCCTGGTGGACGATCTTTTAATCTATGATCACAATAATTGCCGCCTTAAAAGACGAGATAAGCTTCATCCTGAAAGAAATGGATGTTAGGGCGACCATCCATCTGCGCCCCGCCATTATTATTCACGGAGAATATTTGGGAAAGGAACTGCTCCTTGCCCATACAGGTATCGGCACTCAAAAAATGAAACGGGCAACAGAGTTCTGCATCAAAGAATTTAAGACGGAGGCCTGCATCAATATCGGATATTGCGGAGCGCTTGCACCAGAGCTATCTCTTGGCGACGTAGTAATTGCCGATAGCGTGGCACATGAAACGGAAAACAGGACGTTTCACGCCTACAAAAACAGCGAAAAACTTTCGGATGCGGTTAAGGGCGCCTTGAAAAGTTCCGAGGTAAAGTTCCTGAACGGCACGATGCTTACCGTAGATAAGGTAATAGATGCCCCGCACGAGAAGGCCTATCTTGGCACAAAGTTCGGCGCCATTGCCGTCGATATGGAATCCTTCGGGCTTGCCGAGGTTGCAGATGCGCTCAACACGCCATTCGCCGTTATCCGCTCCGTCATGGACCCGATGGATATGCCGCTGCCAAAGCTCGCAGGCGTTGTAGGCGAAGACGGATCTACCAAGATGCTTAATGTGGCGACGAACCTGATCCGTCATCCGCAGAATATAGCGTCTATGCCGCATTTGCAGTTCTGCGCATCGAAGGCAAGGGAATCGCTCGCGAGGTTTACAAATGAGCTTATCAAGATTTACTAAACGATATTTTTGGATCCCCATCTTCGCGGGGATGACGATCCTGCTTCTAGCCTCCTGCAACTCTTGCCAAAATTTTCGTCCATTCGACCCGGCCGCGCCGCTTTCCGAAAAATGGGAGCGGATATCGCCCTGGATCTCTGGCTCATCGCCTTACATCGTCGTTGCCGACCTGAACAAACTTGCCGAAACCGATTTTTTCAAAGAGGTATTTACTAATAATGCGGATAAGAACTTGCAGCTCTTCAAGGCGTTCAATATTCAAACCGATGTTGGCATTGTAGCTTTCGCGAACGACGTTATGTTCATCGGCGGCAAGTTCGAACCCGAAGCCATATTACAGAAGATCGGTGAAACGCTTAAAGAAGACGAGGCGGAACTTCAGGAAGACTCCTATCGGCACAAGAAACTTTATACATCTACCGACGAGCCAGATTCTTCGTTCACCTTTTTGGAAAAATACCTGATAGCCTTTGGCAACAAAGATTCGCTAAAGAAACTGATTGGCGATAAAGGCTCCGGCAAGCCGCCGGCGGTCGACACCTCCCGCATTTTTTGGGGCCATATTAATGATGCATCGAAATATTATTCAAAGATAGGTTCGCTGGAATTCTATGCGGATATTACTTCGACAATGAAGGTCTTTGCAGTGGCGAGCCTTGCCAGCAAAGAAGCGGCAAAGTCTATGGTCGAAGAGCTGGAAGGGATCAAAACGATAAAGACGATTCAATCGGTGGATGAACCGTGGCTTGCCGACGTGTTAGATGAAATTAAGATAGATAGGGACGATTCTCTCGTTAATGTAAATGCCGTCATCGACCAAAAGACGGCCAAGGCGATGCTTAAGCGAGGCCTAAAATGAAGACTATTTCTTTTACGTTGGTAATTTTGTTTTTCATCGTAGCTGCCGGATGCTCTCCAAAAAATCCTGGAGCTGTAACGCTGGTGAACAGCGATATCGAAACGCTTAAAATATCCATCGACGGCAGAAATTTCACCATTCGCCCGACCAACCACATCACAAAAGAGGTGGAGGCGGGCCCACACGAGATTAAGGTGGAAAATTCAACGCCCGTCAAGGTACAGGTTTCAAAGGGGCTTACGACCCTATTCGATTCGTCTGGGCTTTCTTGCTTCGTCGTTGCCGATTTCACCGATGCATATCACGGCGGCGAGGTGAAGATCGTCCAAAAGTTCGAACATCAACCGACATTTACGACCAAGGATAAAATGGCCACGGTACTTGGCAGCACGCTGCCTCTCAAACTTCATGAAGGGGAAAAAGCGCTTCGACTTCAGCAAATAGACTGCGAAGCGATAGGTAACGATGCTGAAATTGCCGCATCCCTTTCACTCAAGCCCGAATAGATTCCCTTATTTGAGCCCAGATACCATCGAACATATTCACGTCTTTTTTACGCAGCCCGCCTCGCCCTACGATATCCTTGAAGGCAAGAAGTATCTTGCGGCGAAGGTCGCCTCCATCCCTATCGTCGTAACCGATCAGGTTTAGCGTTTCATCCATGCGTGTAAGCATGGGCCTCATCTCTTTTTGCGTGACGAATTCGTCGGCATCTAATTTTTTCACGTGACGCGTTATCTTCGCGTGCCCCGCTCTCATGAATATTTCGTAGCAGGTAAGGAGTACTGCCTGCGCCAGATTAAGCGAGCCGTGCGGTTCGTAGGTCGGAATGCTTACCCTGTAATCGCATTGGCATATTTCTTCGTTAGTTAGCCCGTCCGTTTCCCTTCCGAAGACGAGAGCCAAACTTCCTTCTTCCGCCCTTTGAACCAGCTTCAGGCCTATCTTCTTCAGCTCGTAGAAAGGGGCGCGGGTCTTGCTCACCCTTCTTGTTAGCGCGGCGGAGCAAGTTTCGTCACTTAACGCGTCTTCAAGGGTATCGTAAAATTCGGCCTTCTCGACGGTGTCTTTTGCAAAGCAGGCCATGTGAAGCGCCTCTTTCTTGTTGAAATTGACCGGAGCAACAAGTTTCAGCCGCATGATGCCGCAATTCTTCATCGCCCGCGCAACCATGCCGATGTTCAGCGACCCTTGGGTCTCGACGAGTATCACAGATATTTTATCTAACATATGACGCTTCAATAGCCTTATTGCCGGGATCTTTCAAGATTTAGTTGCCTATCTACTTCTCGGGCGTTAGAATGGCCGCCAAAATATGATAAGAGCGCTCAAACATTTTGGCCTCGTAATTTTTTTCACGGCTTTAACCGTTGCGGCAGGAGTTTTGCTCTCTAAATTTCCACCGGCAAAAATAATCGATAACTTAATCTACGACGCGTGCGTCCGCTATTTTGCGCCGCCGTCGAAAGTTTCCGATAAGATCGTGGTGGTGCTGTTAGATGAAGAAACGATGCGAGGCCTTCCCTATAGATCGCCCGTGCCTAGGGATTTTTTATATGAGCTGAACGAAAAATTGCTCTCTGCAAAGCCCGCGGCAATTGGTTACGACATATTCTTCAAAGACCCAACTTTCGAAAAGATCGACGCGCGCCTGGCGGCATCTTTTAAAAAGGGGAACGTCTTTGCGGTGACCGCCGGAAAGATAGACCAATTCGGCAAATGGTACGAAGACGAGCCTTTAGACCTATTTAAAGATTCTCTCAAAGGAACCGGCCTTGCCGACCTTCCCTTTTCAGCCTCGGATACGAGCGTTAGGACCGCAAAGTTCGAGTTCGATTATTCTGGAGTTGAAAGGCCCTCGTTTGTTGCGGCTATCTATGACTTTGCAACTGGCGGAAACGCCGAGGCTCTTATTCACGACCCGGCACGGTCACTTTCGATCTTCGGCATAAAATTTCCTCCGCAGCTAAACGATATTACAAGGATCCGCTTTGTGGGCCTAACGAACCGATTTCAGGCCTATCCTGCAAAATTTATACAGATGGGCTATTTTCAGGAAGAATGGTTCAAAGATAAGATCGTGCTAGTTGGCGCGGCCTACGAAGACGGCACAGACGCCTACATCACGCCGTTCTACTCTTCGCGCTACCACTATGAAAGAATGCCAGGCGTTTTGATACATGCGAACGCCTTGAACCAGCTTTTAACGCGCCAATTTTATTTTGAGGTGCCGAAATATTTAACGGTCGCTGGGCTCATCATTCTGGGATTTTTATCTGCACTTTTCTTTCTATATGGCCCGATCTGGCGCGGCGTTACTGCGCTTGTGATATTTAGCGCGCTTCTTGTAATAAAGATCGTCGTTAATTTTCATCTCCACGGCCTTGTTATTCCATTTGTTCCGTATGAAGGCGCTATGCTGCTAACGTTTGGCACCGCAACCGGTTTCAGATCGTTCACCGAAGGCCGCCAAAAACGTTTTATAAAAGGTGTCTTTGCAAAATACGTACCGCCTTCCGTCGTGGATAAAATGATAGCCGATCCGAAGCTATTGACATTAGGAGGGGAACAAAGAGAAGTTTCGTGCCTATTCACCGACATCGCTTCGTTCACTACAATATCCGAAAAGCTGGATCCAAAAACGCTTGTGACTTTTTTGAACGAATATCTGGACAAGCTTACACGGGCCGTTTTTAAGCACGGTGGCACGCTCGATAAATACGAAGGCGATGCGATCATCGCGTTCTTTGGCGCCCCACTTTCATTGCCCGATCACAGAAGCGCCGCGATCCACGCCGCGATAGAAATGCAAAAAGAGAGCAACTTCATCTCTGAAAAATGGTCGAGGATCTGCGGACGCGAAATTCAAACCAGGATAGGCATCAATTCCGGAAATGCCGTCGTTGGGAACATGGGAAGCGATCTTCGTTTCGATTACACAGTGATAGGCGACGTCATGAACCTGGCATCTCGGCTGGAAGGTGCGAACAAGTTCTTTGGCACGAACATCCTTGCCAGCGAAAACTCGGTCAGATCGCTCGAAGCGATAGGCGATATAATTTTCAGGCCAGTTGCAAACGTAAAGGTCAAAGGAAAAGAACAGGCCGTTAAGGTCTACGAGGTGATTGGGCTTGTATCGGATACCGACGATGAAACGATCAAGAGGATCAAAGAACAACCGGAACAATTAGAAGTTATAGAACTAAAGGAGAAAACATGAAAAAGGCTTTTTTAGTTGTGGTATGGGCTGTTTTTCTTGTAACAAGCGTAGCCATGGCACTAGAAATAAAACATCCGGTAGAAACCGATTCGAAGGCGTTCATTAAAAGGGTATCGGCAAAGATCGAGCCGGTCCTAAAAGAATATTCACTTGCCCAATGGAAGGCGACGACCACCGGCAAAAAAGAATGGTATAAAAGATATGAAGATAAAGAGATCGAATATCGCAAGATATTAAGCGACAAGTTAGATTTCAAGGAGTTGGAAGGCCTAAAGAAAGACTATCCGAAGATGATGTCGAAATATGCTGAATACGATCCTGAAATCACGCGTCAGCTCGACACTTTATATTTAGGCTTCAAAGAGAACCAGATCGACCCAAAACTTAGCGAAACTCTGGTCAAGATGGATTCAGCTCTCGAGAAAAAGTTCAATACGTTCCGCGCAAAGATAAATGGAGTTGCAACTCCGGACAATAAGATAAGAGAGATCCTTAAGACATCCACCGACATGGCGGAAAGAAAGGCAACCTGGGAGGCGTCTAAGCAAGTTGGGTCAGCCGTTGCCGCCGACCTTATCGCCCTGGCAAAGAAAAGAAATGAAGCGGCAACGAAGCTTGGTTACAAGAATTATTATGTGATGATGCTCGATCTTCAGGAACAGAACGAAAAAGAAATATTCGGCCTTTTAGACGACCTGGCAAAGAAGACCGACAAGCCATACAAAGCGCTGAAAAAAGAGATAGACGATATTACGGCAAAAAGATTCGGCATAAAAAGTTCTGAAGTTATGCCCTGGCATTACGAAGACGTCTTCTTTCAAGAAGCGCCGCAGACATATAGCGTAAGCTTGGACAAATATTTCAAGGGCAAGGACATCTTAAAGATCGTGCGCAATTACTACGCGGGAATGGGAATGCCGGTCGATGACATACTTAAAAGAAGCGACCTCTTCGAACGCAAGGGCAAAGAACAACATGCATATTGCATGCATTTAGACAGGCGCGGCGACATAAGGATACTCGCAAACATCAAACCCGACGAATATTGGACGAATACGATGCTTCATGAACTTGGGCACGCGGTTTACGAAAAGTATCTTGGGAAAGATCTTCCGTTCGTTCTGCGTCAGCCTTCGCACACCTTCACCACCGAAGGCATAGCAGAGATGTTCGGCAGGCTTACGATGGACTCTGAATGGCTGGAAGCGAACGTTGACAAAAAGAAAACCGCAGAATTTGAAGCAATGAAGGGCAAGCTCTGGAATGGTCTTCGCGCACACATGCTAATTTTCGCGCGTTGGGTAGAAGTAATGGCACATTTCGAACGAGGGTTATATTCGAATCCGGACCAGGACCTGAACAAGCTCTGGTGGAGCCTTGTTGAAAAATATCAGCTCGTAAAAAAACCGGTTGGCAGGGATAACCCCGATTGGGCGGCAAAGATCCATATTGCAACGGCTCCGGTCTATTATCACAACTATATTTTAGGCGAAATATTCGCCTCGCAATTAACGGATTACATAAAGCGAAACATTGTAACTAGCGGCCACGATCCGTTTATTGGGGAAAAGAAGGTGGGCGATTACCTGAAAGAGAAGGTCTTTAACCCTGGCGACAAGCTCCGATGGGACGAACTGGTCAAGTTTTCGACCGGTGAAAAGTTGACATCGAAATATTTTGCCAACCAATTCATTAAATGAGGTGCTTCATGA
This sequence comes from uncultured delta proteobacterium, assembly GCA_903868375.1. Classification (GTDB taxonomy): domain Bacteria; phylum UBA10199; class UBA10199; family 1-14-0-20-49-13; genus CAIPVD01. The sequence goes on along the minus strand of CAIPVD010000244.1, from coordinate 4,028 downwards.
AAAAAATTCTAATTTTGGGCTTTGCATTCACCCTCTGCACAATAACGGTTTCATTTCTTAGCGCAGATCCCGGAGTCGTTATCGATGTAAAAGGGAAAGTTACCGTGAATGGTGCGCAGGTTAAAGCCGGCGCCAAATTTAACGATGGGGCAACCATCTATGTGGCAAAGGGAAGCACGGCACAGCTAATGTTCTCAAGTGGGATAATAAAGAAATTGAACTCCGGTGAAAAATTTGTGGCGTCTGGAGCTGGCACGTCGGCTGCCGGTAGCAAAGGAATTATAGATGGGATCCAAATGGCATACAACGATGCAACCTCCACTGCAAAAGGGCCGGTCGTCCACGGAATGGTCAAGGTCGGTGGAATGGGAGGTTCTTTAGCGCAAAGAGGAGACGTCCCACTAGACCCAGCAAGAAAGAATGAAATGTCGGCGGACATCGCAAAGATAAATTCGTTGGGCCTCGAAAAGGATGGGCGCGGCTTCATGCAAGCGCAGGTCTATTATAAATATGCACAGTATCAAAAAGCTGCAAGCGCCCTACTTCCCGTATACAGGAGCCAAAATCCACCCGCAGATATGATAAGGACATTACTCGTACTCTGTTACGAAAAAATGGGTAAACCTGCCGAAGCGGACAAGTACAGAAAGTAGATCAAAATCCTAGGAACGACTTGATCTTCGAAAGCAGCTGCCCTTGTTGTTCTTGCTCCCTGCCCGATTCTAACGTCTTCACCCGGCTTTCATCTAATCCAGCCTTGCGTTCTATAAGCACACTTCCGATCGCGGAAACGACTTCGGGGTTTTTACCGATGATCGATTGAAGATCGCTTTTTTCTACCTCGTAGCAAACTACATCAGATAAAGCCTTTACCGTTGCCGTTCGGGCCGCTCCCGTTAAGACGCTCATCTCTCCGAAGAACTGCGAACTTTTAAGCCGTGCCACTTCTATTTGCTCCATTCCATCGTGCGAAACAAGCACCGCGCATTCCCCTTCCTTTATTATATACATCGGGCCCGCAGCATCCGCCTGCATTACGATATTTTCACCTGCGGCATATTGGAGTACGGCAATTTGCGTTGCAAGCTCCCGCCTGATAGGCTCGGTAAGCCCCGCAAAGATATCTATCTTGCCAAGAAGCCTTGAGATCTCCCCTTCTTCGCGCTCTTTATCTTCATGGGCCCGCTCGTTCAACGCATTAACATCTACTTTCAGCGTTTCCTGTATGGGATAAGGTATCTTTATCCCATCGCGGCGAAAACGATACCAAATGGCATTTAGTATCTCCGACTTTGTCCTCTCCTCCGTGCCAAAATCATCTGTCGCAAATATCGCCTTATAGTTAATCGCAAAATCGCCATACTTCGTCATTCTCACCTCGGGCTGTGGCTGGGCCAAGACCCTTGAATGGTCCTTAATGGCAGACGTCATCGCAGCTCGTACCTTGGCTGGCAGGGCGTCGTAGCTAACTCCAATTTCTATGAACGCCGTATGCCGCTGCGTTGGCCTTGAATAATTCTTAAGTAAAGATTTCGAGATCGTATTGTTCGGGACAAATATCATCTCGTCGCTGCTAGTCAATATCTTGGTCGATTTCCAGGTTATCCCCTCTACCCTGCCTATCACCCCTTCGAAACCTATCCAGTCGCCTATCTGGTATGGATGCTCGACCTGAATGGCAAGCCCTGAAAATAGGTTGCCGAGCGTATCTTGCATTGCAAAACCAATGACCGCAGTGAGTATCGCCGATGTCGTGAGAAGAGATCCAAGGTTAACGTCGGTCTTATGCTTAAGCACTATCATCGCCACGATCACATAAAGGATAACCAGCGCAAAATCCCTTGTTATGGTCGGAACCACATATCCCTTTTTCTGACGCAGGAAATAATCGATCACAAAATAGAAGATGATCCTAAGCGCGGCCATCCAAACGACGATCGTCGCGGCTACGTCTAAAGAATCCGCGGTGCTCGCAAGGTCATTGTATTCAAAGATAGGAATTGCAGCCTTAATAAGGCAATAGACCACAAGAAATGAAAGCGGCATCCTAGGCAACTTGCTGTTCTTCATCACAGAAAGCTCACGATAGATGAACAGAAGCAGCGCACAACCTAAGTAAATAGCGGCTTGAATAATATTTAATTGCATGATCTTCCTCCGATGGGCCGATATTGCCGCATTTTCTCTCTCTTGTCATTGGAATTTTATGTGTTATACTGCGCCACAGCTATCATGAAACCATTAATTTTATTCGATTTCGACGGTGTCATTGCAAATTCACTTAATGACTTCGAGCAAGTATTAAAAGATTCGTTTGCACGGCTTGGCCACTTTTTCTTAAAGACCAGGGACGATTTTTTAGACCTATTTAATGATAATCTTTACGCCTCGTTTGAAAAGCATGGGATATCAAGTCAGGATATTAAGAACAATTTTGATTATGTTGGAAAAGTGGTCAATTTCGAGGCGATAAAGATATATGATGGGATCGAGAAAATGCTAAAAGAGATTCGGCCCATCGCGACCATTGCAATAGTATCATCTAATAAGGAAGAGCAGATCAAGCGGACACTTAAAGGCAATTCGTTAGAGAAATATTTCTTGCGGATCTTTGGTTACGAATCTGGGATCAGTAAAGTTGATAAGCTTAAGATGGCTATCAAAATGTATGGTTCGCATAATGACAAGACATATTATGCCGTTGATACGGTTGGCGACCTGATAGAGGCTCGCCATGCCGGTGTCAGATCCATCGCGGTCGGTTGGGGTTGGCATACCAAGGAAAAATTAATGCGCGAATCGCCCAATTATTATGTCGAATCTTGCAACGCCCTTTCGGATTTAGTGAAACAATTATGCCAAATTTAAAAATAAAATTTTGGGGAGTTCGCGGCTCACTTCCAAGGCCTTCAAAGACAACCATTAAATTCGGTGGAAATACGCCCTGCCTCGAGCTTAGATATGGAAATGAACTTATCATTTGTGATGCAGGTACCGGACTGTTCGATCTAGGGAAATCACTTCCTTCAAAAATAGACGCAACCATCCTTTTTTCACATTATCATTGGGATCACATAATTGGGCTCCCCTTCTTTTCGCCAATATATAATAAAGGAAGCAAATTAAGAATTATAGGAAGGCGCGGACTAAAAAGGGCATTAAATAATCTTTTAAATGCTCCTAACTTTCCCATTGGGTTATCCGACCTGCACGCTAAAATCCGGTTAAATGAAAAACGTGAAGAACATTTTATGATTGGGCATATTTCCATTGAAACGTTCGAAGTGAACCACCCTAACGGAGCATTTGGATATTCATTTATTTTACCAAACGGCAAAAAAATGGTATTTATTAGCGATAATAGCCCAGCTAAGAATAACCTATATTTAATTAATAAAATTGTAGACGCTGATATTCTTATTCATGACGCCCAATATCTTCCAAAGGAATATCTAAATAAAAAACACTTCGGCCACAGTCCATGGCAATATGTGTTAGACCTCGCAATTAAGGCAAATATTAAACAAGTTATATTATTTCATCACGATCCTGCTAGAACGGATAAAGAACTTAAAGTAATTGAATATTCAGCAAGAAGGCTCGCAAAGAAAATAGGCCTAAAAACCAAAGTATTAGCGGCATATGAAGGTTTAATTCTAACCCTTTAATTAATATTTATTTCATGATCCTTTCTAACGCCAAAAACCTCCTTGATGTTCATTTTAAAGAATTTGAGATTTATTTGGAATTACTTATTAAATGGAATAAAACTTATAATATAACGGCAATTACCGACCGAGAAGAAATATTAGAGAAGCATTTTTTAGATTCATTATCTGTTGTTCATTTATTACCCGAAAATGGGCGATTATTGGATATAGGAACTGGCGGTGGTTTTCCAGGAATTCCAATTAAAATTACCAGGCCTTCACTTGAAGTTACATTAATTGAAGCGACGCAAAAAAAATGTAACTTTTGTGATAATATTATTCGTAAATTAAATATTAAGGGAATAAATACAATTAATG
>CAIPVD010000243.1 GCA_903868375.1 uncultured delta proteobacterium | reverse complement strand
GATACTCGTTACCGTAACGCCGGCATCGCAGAAAACGATCCCCGTTACGTTCAAATACGTCGGCAATACCGATTCTATTCGGTCGGTCGATATCCGCGCGCGCGTCGAAGGTTTCCTGAACGAACAGAAATTTGTCGAAGGCGCCGACGTGGCGGAAGGCGACCTCTTGTACGTGATCGACCCAAGCCCTTTCCAAGCCGCGCTGGAACGTGACGAGGCAAAACTTGCAAAGGATCAGGCGGCGCTGGATTTCTCAAAGAAAGAGTTCGAACGCTACAAGCCGCTTGTTAAGAAAGAATATATCACAAAAGAACAGTTCGACCAATACGAGACGAACGTCGACCAGGCGGCGGCGGTCGTGAAGGCAGACCAGGCGGAGGTCGATACCGCAAAGCTGAACCTAAGCTATTGCTACATGTACGCGCCTTTCCCGGGACGCATCGGCAAGACGCAGATCCACATCGGCAACCTGGTGGGCGGCGGCGGCAAAGATACTGTTCTTGCAACACTCGTTCAGTTAGATCCGATCTATGTATATTTCAGCCCGAGCGACCGGGAACTTCATCAGATACTCGAAGCTCAAAATAATGGGGCGTTGCCCGTTACAATAGCGTTCTCGGACGGCTCGGTTTTTAAACACGATGGAAAATTGGATTTCGTGAATAACGTGGTCGATCAATCGACCAGCACCGTCACGATGAGAGGCGTTATACCGAACACGGAAAAGACGCTCCTGCCGGGCGTTTATGTGAACGTAACTCTCTCGCTTGGAGAAACGCCGAACGCGCTTCTTGTACCGGAAAAATCGGTAAGCGAAGGCCAGGCGGGCAAGACCGTTATGGTTGTAGATCCAAAGACCGGCGTTGTCGACCAGCGGAACGTGAATATCGCGAACACATATCAGGGAATGACCGTCATAACCAAAGGACTTAGCGTGGGCGAACTGGTAATAACGGAAGGACTTCAGCGCGTCCACGATGGCAGCAAGGTAGCATATAAAATGGCAGACAAATAATGTTCGTTAAATTTTTCATAGAGCGGCCGATCTTTGCGACGGTGATAGCGCTTATCATCGTGCTCGCCGGCGCCGTTTGCATCCCGCTACTTCCGGTTGCGCAATTTCCGCCTATCGCTCCCCCAACGGTCCAGGTGAGCGCATCTTACATTGGCGCCAACGCGAACGTGGTCGAAAACAGCGTTACAACGCCCATCGAAGAACAGGTGAACGGCGTCGAAGGCATGACGTACATGACGTCGTTCAGCAATGCCGACGGTTCATCGATAGTTAACGCCACGTTCGATATCGGCTACGACCTGAACGTTGCCGCAATGGACGTGCAGAACTACTCCTCGTTTGCGGCGCCACAACTGCCGGACGACGTTCGCAGGTACGGCGTTACATCTAAAAAGCAGGCGACCGATTTCGTTATGGTCGTTCATCTAATCTCGCCAAACAATGATTACGACGAGATATTCTTAAGCAACTACGCATCTATAAATATCGTCGATGTGCTGAAGAGAATATATGGCGTCGGCAACGTCAGCATCTTCGGCGAAAGAAAATATTCGATGAGGCTATGGCTCGACCCGGACAAGCTGACCAGCATGGCGCTAACCGCAAGCGACGTTATAAATGCTTTGCACGAGCAGAACGTGCAGGTCGCGGCAGGTTCGATCGGACAAGCGCCGGTACCGGAAAATCAAATGTTCCAGTACAACATAACGACGAAGGGCCGCCTTGAAGACCCGAAGGAGTTCGAAAACGTCGTGCTGCGCGCCGACAACGGCAACGGCGCCATCGTTCGCGTAAAAGACGTAGGCCGCGTAGAACTCGGCGCCGAAAATTACAACTGGTCTTCGAACCTTAACGGAAAGACCGCGGCTGCCATCGGCGTATTCCAGCTTCCAGGCGCCAACTCCATCGACATCGCCAACAAAGTTCGGGCCGATATGGCGGAGCTCTCAAAGCGTTTCCCGAAGGGGATGGAATATACGATCGTTTACGACACAACGATGTTCGTGCGCGAATCTATAAAAGAGGTCGTTCAAACGCTATTCATCGCCGTATTGCTTGTCTTCGCGGTCATTTATATCTTCCTGCAGGATTGGCGCTCGACAATGATCCCGGCGATAACAATTCCGGTCTCCTTGATAGGCACGTTCGCAGTTCTTAACGTCTTCGGATTTTCCATCAACACACTCACGCTCTTTGGCCTCGTCCTCGCGATAGGCCTTGTTGTCGACGACGCCATAGTTGTAGTCGAAAACGTTAAGCGCATCCTTCAAGAAGAGGTGGGCATATCTTCGAAGGACGCAACGCTCAAGGCGATGAAAGAGGTGACAGGCCCGATCATAGCAACAACGCTGGTGCTAATGGCGGTATTCATTCCCGTTTCGTTCATGCCGGGCATTAGCGGCCAGCTTTATAAACAGTTCGCGTTAACCATCGCCATCTCGGTAGGCATATCGGCGATCAACGCGCTAACGTTAAGCCCGACTATGTGCGCGCTTTTCTTAAAACGTGAAGAAGGCAAACAAGGAAAGTTCTTCGCAAAGTTTAACTCTGGCTTCGATTGGTTCTCAAGGAACTATCACAGGCTCGTTAAAATATTCATCGAACAATGGAAGGTCGTGGCGCTTGCCTTTATGGGAATGCTTGGCCTTACATATTTCTTCTTCACGCAGGTGCCGACCGGCTTCGTGCCTGAAGAAGACCAGGGATATTTTTACCTTCTACTTATGGGTCCGCAAGGCTCTTCGCTTTCCAGGACAGAGAAGACGACGCACGAGGTCGAAAAACTGATCCACGACATCCCGGGAGTTGCAGACACATTCACCATCGGCGGCTACAACCTTATTACCGGCACGATGGACCCGAGCTATTCATCTATATTCGTCATCTTAAAACCTTGGGACGAAAGACAGGCAGAGAGTTTGGGCCTTAAGAGGATAATGCTGAAGGTTTATAAAGAAGCCAACACGTTTCCCGAACTCTCCGGTTTTCCATTTAACGCGCCGCCGATCAGAGGCCTATCTACTGCGGGCGGCTTCCAGTTCATGCTCGAAGACCTACAGCGCGGCGACATAAACAAGCTGAACGACCTAACGCAGGCGATAATCGCGGAAGCGAAGGACCACAAAGAGCTTGGGCCTCTTAACACAAACTTCAAGATAAACTATCCACAGCTTTACGTCGACCTCGACCGCGTCAAGGCAAAGACGTTAGGCATATCGATCTCTGACATCTTCAACGTATTGCAGGCGCAACTGGGTTCGGTCTATGTGAACGACTTCAACAAGTTCGGGCGCATCTATCGCGTTATGTTGCAAGCGGAACCGACCGCACGCTCGAAGATCGACGACATCACGAAGCTATATGTACGCTCGCAGAACAACGCGATGATACCGCTTTCGTCGCTCGTTCAGATAAGGCAGATACAGGGGCCGCAGCTTATCCAACATTACAATATTTACCGCGCGGTTGAAATAGATGGATCGGCGGCAGCCGGCTACAGCTCCGGCCAGGCGCTCGACGCGATGGGCAAGATAGCGAAGAAGATACTTCCGCAGGGATACTGGTATGAATGGACCGGAATTGCATATCAAGAAATAAAATCCGGCAAATTGGCGCCGCTTATATTCGCGCTGGCGCTCGCGTTCACGTTCTTATTCCTTGCCGCGCAATACGAAAGCTGGAGCATTCCGCTCATCATCATGTTTTCAGTACCGCTCGCTATCTTGGGCGCCCTATCCGCGCAATGGATACGTGGATTGAACGACGACGTATTCTGCCAGATAGGGCTCGTCATGCTGATAGGCCTTGCCTGCAAGAACGCCATCCTCATCGTGGAATTCGCAAAGGTGAACAGAGAGAGCGGAATGTCGATAGAGCAGGCGGCAACAGAAGCCGCAAGAGTTCGCTTACGCCCGATACTAATGACGGCACTTGCGTTCATTATGGGCGTCTTTCCACTCGTCATCGCAACCGGCGCAGGGGCTGGCAGCAGGCATTCGCTCGGCACCGCCGTCTTTGGAGGCATGATCGCCTCGACATTCTTAAGCATCGGCGTTGTGCCGGTTCTTTATGTGATAATTGAAGGCTTACGTGAAAAAGGTTTTGGCGAGATCGACATTAAGAAAACTTTTCTCGCCGTTAAACAAGCGATCCTCGACATAAACAAACCCGCAAAGAAGAAGGACGATTCAACCAATGATGATCAAAGTTCACATCCAACCGGGAGCTAAGAAGAATGAAATAGTCGGACCCTATGGCGACGCTATAAAGATCCGCCTTAAAGCCCCGCCCGTAGATGGCAAGGCAAACGACGCGCTAATAGAATTCTTGGCTGAAAAATTAGACGTTCCAAAGGCAAATATCACGATCAAATCGGGCCACACCTCACGCACAAAATTTATCGAAGTAAATTGCACAGAAGAAAAGATGAAAAAGCTACTCTAATTTTTTAGCATCGCGCGCGTGTTGTCCGATATATAGTGCGGCTGCGCTAGAATTTGCTTCTTATCTTCGGGCTGAAGCCTATAACTATTAGAGGTGATGAACATTTCGGCAGCGTCGCGAACTTTAGGCGATGGGTCGCCCTCAAGCAATCTCTCCAAATATGGATAAATGCTCTTATTCTCTCTAACAAGCGATGCAAGTGCAGGTAAGCCCGATTCGCTTTTTACTGCGGCAATTCTCACATTTTCATTCGGGCTGCTCATCACCATCTCCAAAAGCCCGTCGTAATAGCGAGGGGCCCTGAAATACGTCTCGTGAACCAAGCCCGCGGCAAAGACCTGAACCTTGGAACTTGGATCGTTAAGTCCTGCCTCCAAGAAACTGGCGAGACTTTCACCTGAAAAATAAGACGCTAAATCATGCAAAACTGCGATCCTAACCTGTTCGCTTGGATGCATGAATGCCTCTGAATAAAGCGGCAGAAATTCTTCTTTCAACATGCCTGCCGAATTTTTTCCAATTTTTTCAACGGCGGCTATCGCGGTTTTATCATCGTACTTAAATGGATCGTTCCATATTTCCCGCAGAATCACGACCATTTTATCTCGTGGCAAATACGTGAGTCCTTCCATGGCAATTGTCGAAGCACCGCTATTTATTTTGGAACGGAGCATCTCTTCATATTCGCCGCGAGAAAGAAACGTGTAAAGTTTCTGCAAGGCTTCCTTCTGGACTCTTTCCGCCCCATCCTGAAGTAGGCCAAAAAGAAGCGACGGAAACCGTTCATTGCAATCGAATTTATAAACTGCTGCCATTCTAACATTTTCAGATCCATCACGCACCGCTTTAGCGAGTATCGCGTAATGGTATTCCTTCGGAGTCTTATTAAAATAGGTAAATGCAGCAAGCCTTACATTTTCATCCGGATCGCCTAACAGTTTCAACACGTACGGGCCGCGATATTTTTCTGGAATCTTCTCTAACACTTCCTTAACAGCCTGCGCCCTTTCTTCAGGGTGGCCGTTCTTCGGATCGATGAGCCCGTCGAACGCGTTCCGAAGATCGGTACCTTCGCAGAAAAGTGCTCCAGTCACAAAATCATTGTTTAGTAACTGGCGCGACGGCATTTCTTTAATGGAATGTGAGATTATATTGCACGCCTCTTTTGCGCTCCAGCTACGAGAGAAAAAAACTTTATCATGCAAAGCGCTCGCCGTTGCAAATCGCTCTAAAGTTTCGGTGAGCTTTTCAAATCCCTTTGCGATCTGGGCTACAGTAACGTTCGGCTCTTTGTATCGCCTGGCAGTGGCATATTCACCTTCGCACAGGTAACTATCGCGGTTCGCATCCATGCCGACAATTTGGTGCAGGTCCAGCTCTTTAAAATCTTTATTCACCCATCTTGGGATATCATTTCCATATCGCGCTAAAAGATCTGCGATAGGCTTGAGCGATATGCTGATAGATTGTTCTTCTCTGTCCTTAACCATACCTGCCTCCTTTAAATAATTATTTAAATTTGAAGAAACGCTCTTATTTATACGCCTGAAGGTAAATTTTGCAAGCAAATAACTTTTAGGAAACGCTCACGCCGGCATACCCAACTACAGAATCAAATTCGCCGCTCACGTCGCCCGACGTTGCATGTTTGATCAGCTCCGCACTTTTTGCGCCAAGCTCTTTCGCAGCGATAAGCATAATCGCCGCTGGAATAACTCCGCACATCGTGATATTTTCATTTCCGCAAACATCGAGCAACCCCTTGGGATCTAGCGCCAGCACACGTTCTATCGCATGCATATCTTTTTCCTTTACCATTTCCTGCGGCTCGTAATGCGTCATGTCCGATGAAGCAACGATAAGCACCTTCTCGCCAGTTTCTTTTATCGTCTTTGCAATCGCCTTGCCTATTTTTTCGCAAACATCGTACCGCAGGTGTGCAACGGTTATCGGAACGAATTTAAGCAACGGCTGCCTCGCATGCAAAAATGGCAGCTGAACTTCAAGCGAATGTTCGCTTAGATGCGCAGTTACATCTTCACGCAGCTCGTTACAATTTTTCTTGAGCGCCACGGCAAGTCCATTGTCGATCTCGATATTGCCTATAGGCAGTTCCCATTCGCCAAGGCTCATTATGGATGCTTGCGTTCCATAACCCGTGTGGTTTGGAGATATAACGATAACGTGCTTTGGAACATTTACCGCAGCGAACACGGCGCCGGCAACTGAACCTGAATAAACATAGCCGGCATGAGGTGAAATAACGCCGATCGCATCGCGCGGATGAGCTCCGGTATTTAAATAACTCTGCACCTCTTTCGCCAGTTTTTCCTTGGTTAATGGATAGAATGCACCAGCCACTGCAGGTTTTCTTATCATAATTTAACCCCTTTGATAACTAATTATATATAATTATATCTAATTTGCTCACAATTGCCAGTTGACAAGGCGGACACTACACGCTAGACAAGCGCAAATCAATCAGCTTTATGGAACGTTATCTATTAAAATCCAAGATCCACGGCGCAACGGTCACTGAAGCGAACCTTGCATATGAAGGCTCGCTCACCGTAGATGCAACGCTTCTCTGCGCCGCAGATATTTACGAACACGAACGCGTGGTAATTTGGAACTTAACGAACGGCAACAGGATAGAGACCTACGCCATTCAAGGCGCGGAAGATTCGGGCATAATATGCGCAAATGGAGCGGCGGCTCACCACATTAAAAAGGGCGACAAGATAATCGTTGCCACATTCGCCTCCTACGACGAGCAAGAGGTCAAGAAACATAAACCGATCAAGGTATTTGTTGATAATAGTAATAGGATCAATACCAACCCATGAAACTAAGAATTGATGACATAAAAGAAGGTGGCTTCGACGTAAACGCCGATTCTACGGTAAATCCCTGGCTTCAAACGGTGTTTACCGATGTCTTCGGCACGGAAAAGTTCACCGAAGAAGATGGCGGCAGGCTTAATCTGCAGCTGTTCCGGGACGACAAGAACGTAACGATAATAGGCGGCGCCATCATTAAATTTCATCCGAACTGCGACCGCTGCTTAACTAACTTTTCAAAGCAGCAGCAGATACCGATACACCTGATACTCGCACCGGTATATCTCAAGAAAGGCAAAAGGGCCGAATCGAACACGGAAGACGAAGATTTTGGCTATTACGAAAACGACGAGATAGACATAGAAAACGTCGTTCGTGAACAAATGATACTCATGCAGCAGATGGTCAACATCTGCAGGGAAAGCTGCAAAGGGCTATGCCCTACTTGCGGCAAAAATTTGAACGACGGCCCGTGCAAATGCAAGAAAAAAGAGGAGATAGTATCGCCATTTGCGGTCTTAAAAAAGAGGCCGCTCAAAAAAAGCAAAACTTGACTTTAATCCCGAATTGATTAAAAGGTCACAACTAACGTAACGTAAGGAGAACAAGCGTATGGCAATGCCCAAACATAAGATTTCTAAGTCGCGCCGCGACATGAGAAAATCGCAGCAATTAAAGCTGAAAACGACCACAACCAGCAAATGCCCACAGTGCGGCGAGCAAAAGCTTTCTCACAGGGTCTGCATCCATTGCGGTTACTACAAAGGCCGAGAAGTAGTCAGCCAAAAGGAGTAAGCGATGAGCGTTGAATCCAAGGTAAAAGAAATCATTGCAGAGCAGCTTGGCATTAACGAAGAAGATATTTCGGAAGATTCTTCGCTTTCCGAAGACCTTGGCGCAGATTCGCTCGACATCGTCGAGATCGTCATGGCTATCGAAGAAGAGTTCGAGATAGAGATCGAAGATTCCGACGTCGACGGCCTCGACCTGGTAGAAGATTTTACTAAGTTCGTCACGCAAAGGATCGCTTAAAACGCCCTAACAATAACCATGAAGGTTGTTATTGCATCCGACCACGCAGGTTTCACGATGAAAGAGAGCTTAAAGCTCCTTTTACAATCATTACAATATGAAGTAACAGATCTTGGCACCAATTCGGAAGAGTCCGTCGATTATCCCGATTTCGCCAAGAAAGTTGGCGCCGCCGTTTCAATACACAAGGCAGAAATGGGCGTCCTTATCTGCGGAAGCGGAATAGGCATGTGTATGGCAGCGAACCGTTTCAAAGGTGTTCGGGCGGTCGTTCTTAACGACGAGTTCGATGCAGAGATGAGCCGCAAGCACAACGACGCGAACGTTGCCTGCTTTGGCGCAAGAAAAATAACCGAAGATTCAGCAAGAAAATTCTTAAAGATCTGGCTTAACACGAAATTCGAAGGCGGCAGGCACGAAAGACGCGTGAAGAACATCGACTAAAGGACAACCAATGAACAAACAATCACTATCAAAATTTGATCCAGAGATATTTAAGGCGATTGGGCAAGAGATCGACAGAGAAGAATATGGCCTCGAACTCATCGCTTCGGAGAACTACGTAAGCAAAGCGGTACTCGAAGCGCTAGGCTCTGTGATGACCAACAAAT
>CAIPVD010000242.1 GCA_903868375.1 uncultured delta proteobacterium | reverse complement strand
GGACGGTTGACGTAGGACGGGACGAGTGGCGCCACCGCAACCGATGGACGAGTTTTTTCGCAAGGCGGGCGCGCTTTAGGGCTTGGATCTTTGGCGGGGAAGGTGCGGAAAAAAACTATTGCGCAGTGGCTATCAAGAGATGTGTCTCTATTTAACGGCTTTATTTCGATTCTGCATATCTTTCATGATTTGATTTATACTGTCTATACATACACCCAGAAGGTTTTGAGCTTCGTCTAAATCATATTTGGCCATGGGATGAAAAGTTGGATTCCTGTCATTGTATCGAATATTATCTAGGCTATCCAAAAGTTTTTTAGGAGGCTTGGTTCTGTGTTTTTTGAGCTGTTCTATCATTCTTCCCCACATTTGCTCGTGCTCTTTTAGTTTATTTCTTTTGACTAAAAGCGAATAATACTGTCGTAATGTTCCTTCTGTTGCGCGAAGAAGGTGAAAAGCTGCAGCAGTAGATCGTTTGAATGCTATACACTTCCCAGCCTCATTTAAATCATATTGTACTATATCCGGCAATTTTTCAAAAACATCTTTTGCCAATAAACTACCAAAGTCATCAAGAAGGTATTCAAGTTTAAATCTTTTTTCTGTTAAAATATATGCTTTTTTAATCAGCAATTCTGAATCCAATGTTTTATCTACTGCCTGTAATGCTTTTTCTATCTTGGTGGATAAGTCACTTGGGATAATATCATCAGAAGGCTTATTTTTAATATCTTGTAATATATCATCTAATTCCGTTGCAGCTGCCTTAGTAACAATTAAATTCAATTCATCAAGAAATGAGAAATACTCTTCAATTTTATCTACCATTTCTTTAACTTTTACCGGCCTCTCATGTGAGCAATTTTTAAATAAATAGTAATTATAACCAAAACTGTAATATCTATAGATACTCTTTTTTTTCATAATGCAATTCCCTTCTAATGCAATGTTGGCGTCATATTTAAACTTTATCTCTCCAGCTTCTCAACCACTTTCCTGTTATGATCCAAGATATTCACTTCCAGAGGCATTTCGCCGGGCAATGAATGTGTGGCGCAGCCGTAGCATGGGTCGTAGCTTCTAAATGCCATCTCGACCATGTTAAGCAGGCCGTCGGTGACCTTGCCGCCTTTGATGAGGCCCTTAGCAGCATTGCGAATAGACATGCAAATTGCCGCGTGGTTGTTCGTGGTGCCAACGATAAGGTTCGCCTTGGTGACGATACCGTTCTCGTCGGTCCAGTAGTGGTGTGTTAATGTTCCGCGTGGGGCTTCGACTATGCCGACGCCTTCGGTCGGCTTCTTCGTTGGAAGCGCACGATAGTCCTGCGATGTAATTTCTGGATCGCGCGAGAGTTCTAATAGTCTTTCAGCGGCGTGGGTGAGTTCGATAACGCGGGCCCAGTGTTGGGCAAGATTGTTCTTTACCGGCTTTCCGCCAAGCGTCTTATACATCTTATCGTATTCCGCCTGCGCAAGAGGCGTTGTCAAACCATCCGATGCATTGAGGCGTGAAAGTGGTGTTGCCTGATAAACGCCGGAATCAAGTCCTGTCACAAATCCCTTCCAGCCGATCTTCTTTAAGAATGGGAACTTTAAATATGACCACGGTTCAACATGTTCAGCCACATATTCGCGGTAATCCTTTGGCTCGTATTTGCAATGCTCTTTGCCGTTGCTATCGACTACGCGAACTTTGCCGTCGTAAAAGTTGACCTTGTTGTTTGAATCTACCAAGCCCATGTAATAAGTGGGGAAGGTGTAAAGGTCGGAGACGATAAGATCGACATATGCCTTGTTCTTAAGAACGATATCTTCAAATACCTGTAACGTAAACTTTGCGAATTCAACTCCATCCAAAGCTATCTTCTCGATGCGGGCGCGTTCGTCTTTATTCAAACCTTTGCTCATGCCGCCGGGAATTGCGTTAACCGGTGTAACAGGGCGGCCGCCTAATATCTGCGCTACTTCGTGACATTCGCGGCGCGTCTTTATAACCTTGCCGCCGACATCTAATCCAACTTTCTTGATAACGCCGATGATATTTCTCTCCGCCTTCGGAGCATCGGGGCCTAGTACGAAATCGGGCCCGCCTAACGCGTAAAAGTGCGTGGTGTGATCGCCTAAAAAGAACGCGCAGTATTGCAATTCGCGGAGCTTTTTGGCGGTAGATGGTATATCCATTCCATAGACCGCGTCGCATGCCTTGGCGGCTGCCATCATGTGGGCTTCGGGGCAAACGCCGCAGATGCGCGACGTGATGCGCGGAAGTTCTTCCACCGGCCTGCCTTCGGCGAACTTTTCAAAGCCGCGGAGCTCTGGCACCTGAAAGTAGGCGTTCTCGACGTCGCCTTTGTCGTTCAGGAAGATCTCTATCTTTCCGTGGCCTTCTAAACGTGTGATCGGATCGATGGTTATACGTTTCATAATTTTTTCACCCTCAACATACTATTTCCCATTCCAAATCTGTAGAACGTTCCGACAGGGTCTACGATCTGCGCGACAATTTCTGCCGAACGCTCAGAATTTCCCTGCGAATCAACGAGCGAGCCTATCGCCGAGGCGATCTTTGCGCCTTGATCTTCAACGCCTTCCGCCGGGCCGTAGCAACCGCGGCAGGGCATGTTCGCCTTTAAGCACTGCGCCTCACATCCGGAACGCGTTGCGCTTCCCATGCAGACGAAACCTTGCTCCAAGAGGCACTGCGGCTTGTTGTTAAGCTCTGCCTTCTTCGTCAAGTCCGGTTTTTCTAAATGAGGGCGCTTGAACTTTGAAATGCGAACGCCTTCAGTTTTCTTTTCGAACGGGCATTCGTCGCAGACCGATTTATCGCCAACGCCAATTACTGAACCCTTTGGCGGAAGCTTGCCTGCAGCAATAGCTTCGATGCAGCTCCAGATCTGTTTTGCAACTGGCGGGCAACCGGGAACGTAATAATCGACATCGACCACGTCGTCTAGTTTATGGACCGAGTCGAAAAGTTTCGGCAGATGCAATTCGCCTTCGGGCATCTTGTAGCTTGTTTGCGGCAACGTGCCTTGCGGATTGTCGTTAGATTCGGTCGTTATATATGAACGCTCGATCATCGCGTCTTTTGTGTAAAGGTTCGCAAGCGCCGGAATGCCGC
Organism: uncultured delta proteobacterium; assembly: GCA_903868375.1. Classification (GTDB taxonomy): domain Bacteria; phylum UBA10199; class UBA10199; family 1-14-0-20-49-13; genus CAIPVD01. The sequence continues at coordinate 7,068 of CAIPVD010000242.1, read as the reverse complement.
CCCAGTTCGCGCAGGCGCCGAACGCAACGAGCGTCTTGGACTTTTTGCGAAGGAGTTCGGCTATTTCCTTGGCTTCGGAATTTCTGATGCCGCCGTTAAAGAAGCAGACATCGATGTAGCCGTCGGGGTAGGCGCGAACATCGTCGTATTTGAAATCGGCGATGCAAGGGCAGAGGACCAGGTCCGCCACTTCGATGAACTTTAAAATGTTCTCGGCAATTTCAAGCGTTGCGATTTCGCAACCGCCGCAAGAAGCCGCCCAATAAATGCCTACTTTTAATTTTTGTGTCATAATCTATATGTCATTGCGAGCCCTTTGGGGCGAAGCAATCTCCTGTATTCACTTGTTTAAGGGGGATTGCTTCGTCGCCTTCGGCTCCTCGCAATGACCAATATCTTTCGATCTCGATACTTCCTTCCAATTTAGAGGCCCCAACTTTTTAACCTGCGTGGTCATTTCGTTGACCACATGCATAACGCGGTCGCCTTCTGCGGCCGATATCCATTCGAGGCGAAAGCGTTCCTTCTCGATCCCAAATTGCGCGAGCATCTTCTCGAGTATCTGCATACGCCCAATAGTCTTGAAGTTGCCTTCTATATAATGGCAATCGCCCGGATGACATCCGGCGACAAGCACGCCATCGGCGCCTTCTTTGTATGCCTTAAGTATGAACTGTGGATCAACTCTCCCAGAGCACATAACACGGACGATGCGCATGTTGGGCGCATATTTCATGCGGCTTGTGCCTGCCAAATCTGCGCCGGTATACGAGCACCAATTGCAAAAGATGCCCAAGATCTTAGGCTCAAAGTTTTGCGTCATAAAGGACTCCCTCGATTTCATGCATTATCTGTTCATCTGTAAAATGTTTCGCCTTGATCGCTCCGCATGGGCAGGCGGCAACGCAGGTTCCGCAAGCCTTGCAAAGCGCATCGTTAACTTTCGATTTGTGCTTCACCGCATCGAACTCGATCGCTTTATATGGACACATGTCGTTGCATATCTTGCATCCTGTGCACTTTTCTTCGATGATCTCGGCTCCAACGCCTTCGATCTGCACCTTGCCCTTGGCAATTGCGGTCAATACCTGTGCCGCAGCGGCGCTTGCCTGTGCGACCGTGTCAGGAATATCTTTCGGACCCTGGCAGCAACCGGCGATGTAAATACCATCGGAAGCGGTGGAAACAGGGGCTAACTTCGGATGCTTTTCTGTAAACCAGCCTTCTTTGCCCTGGCAAAGCTTAAGTAACCTTGCGAATTCCGGTGCATCTGCGTTTGCTTCAAGAGCGGAGCAGAGGACGACCATATCGACCGGAATGCGGCGGACTTTGCCTACCAATGTATCTTCGCAGCGGACGATCAGCTTTCCTTCTTCTTCCGGGAATACGGCGTAATCTGTTACGCTTGCCGCCTTGCCTCTAATGAAGCGAACTCCTTCTTCAAGCAGGCGGTTGTAAAATTCTTCGTAACCTTTGCCGGCGGCGCGCATATCAATGTAGAAGTCGTAAACTTGGGCTCCGGTCTTTTCTTTAACTAAGTGCGCGAATTTGAGAGCATACATGCAGCAAACGCGGCTGCAATATTCGTGATGTTCTTTGTCGCGGGAACCTATGCAATGAAGAATTGCGATCGACTTTGGCGCCTCGCCGTTCTGGCAAAGCACTTGCCCGCCGGTAGCGCCGGAAGAGCAGTTCATTCTTTCGAATTCGATAGAAGATATAACGTTCGGCAGCTTTCCGTAGCCGTATTGCGGCATCTTGGAGACATCGAACGTCTTAAATCCTGTGGTCACTATAATGTTGCCGACATCGATGTCCATGACTACATCGGTCATTTCGTGGTTGATGGCATCTTTCTGGCAAGCCTTAACGCATATCTTGCACTTGCCGTTCTTGAAATAGATGCACGATTTTTTATCGATAACGGGCACGTTCGGCACCGATTGAAGCGTTGGCATGTAGATAGCTTTTGTAGGCCCCAGCGTTAGCGCATTATGAACGACTTTCTTGTCGCCTTTCGGCTTTTCTACGCGCCATGCAGGGCACTTCTGCCAGCAATCGCCGCAGCCGTTGCATTTTTTGGGATCAACGTAGCGGGCTTTCATGCGAACGCCGACCTTAAAGTTGCCGACGTAGCCGTCTATCTTTTCGACTTCGCTATAGGAAAGTAGGGTGATGTTCGGATGCTGGCCGATGGAGACCATCTTTGGCGTTAAGATGCATGCCGCGCAATCGAGCGTTGGGAATGTCTTATCGAACTGCGCCATGTGGCCGCCGATCGATGGTTCTTTTTCTACTAAATAAACTTGGCGCCCGGAATCGGCGATATCAAGTGCCGCCTGAATTCCTGCGATGCCTCCGCCAACGATAAGCGTTGCGGGATTCATCGGAGCTTCTCTATCGTTCAAGGCTTCTACGTATTGCGCACGATATATGGCTCCTGTAACAAGCGCCTTTGCCTTTTCCGTGGCTGCCGCTCCGTCTTCGTGGACCCAAGAACAGTGTTCGCGGATATTCGCCATCTGAAATAAATATTTATTGATGCCGGCCTTTTCAAGCGCCTTGCGGAATGTCTTTTCGTGCATGAGAGGCGAACATGCGGCAACGATAATGCGGTCGAGCTTTTCTTTTTTAATGTCCTCGACGATCATCGCCTGTCCCGGTTCGGAACACATGAACTTATATTCTTTCGCCAGCACAACGTTCGGCTGCTTCTTTGCGTGTTCTACAACATCGGTTACCTTCACTTTGCCGGCGATGTTGGTTCCGCAGTGGCAGACATAAACGCCGATCCTTGGATTTGTCATGAAAATCTCCTTACGATATCATCCGCGCTTACGAGTTCGCTGCCGAAGCCTAACTCTTTGGGCGGCAAGCCCAGCGCCAGGCCGATCAACTGCGTGAAATATAGAATTGGAAGATTGATATCTTTCTTGAATTTTCTGTTTATCGGCTTCTGATAAGCGTCCAGGTTCATTTGGCAAAGAGGGCATGGGCAGACAAGACATTCGGCGCCATACTTTGCCGCGCAGTCGAGGACATTGCGCGAAAGCATCATGCCGATATTTTCTTCCGTTCCCATAATGGAACCGCCGCAGCAGTTCGCCTTCATGGGATAATGTGTCGGTGTCGCGCCAAGTGCTGCGATAAGTTCTTCCAAATGTTTCGGTTCTTCCGGATCGTCGAGCGGAGTTTTCGGGCGAATGATCTGGCAGCCGTAATAGCACGCGACTTTTAGGCCGGTGAGAGGGCGCTTGACCATTGCCTTGATCTTATCTACGCCAAAATCGTTGACGATGATATCTAACAGGTGCCTGACCTTTACCGAGCCGTCGTATTCAAGGCCGGCTTCGGCAAGTGCCACGTTCACCTTTTCTTTAATTTCCGGAAATTCATTAATATATTTGTTAGCCTTGGTTAAGCCAACGAAACAGCCGCTGCAGGGAGCGACCACGTCGTGGTTTGGCGCTTGTTTTTTAGCGAGCGCCAAGTTCCTTGCAGAGATGGAGAAGGCCGTTAGCTCCTTGATGCTCATGTAAGCAGTAGCGCCGCAGCAATTCCAGTCTTCAAGTTCGTTCAACTTCGCGCCAATCGCCTTCATTACGGCTTGGCTCGATTTCTCGTATGCCGGAGCCGATGAGTGGAGCGAACAACCTGGGTAATATGTATATTCCATATGTTTTGTGTCATTGCGAGGAGCTTTCAGCGACGAAGCAATCTCCTGTGGGGGATTGCTTCGCCCGATGCCGGGCTCGCAATGACTGTTCAATTACGGGAGCCTCGCCAACTCTTCTGCCTTGTTCACGATCTTCTTGAATCCGCCAAGGTCCTTTATCTTATGCGTCTTAAGCGGGAGCCTTCCCTTCAAGAAAAGCCCAAGGCCGATGAAAGTATTTTTAATTCCGCCGATCGGGTTCGCAAATCCGAAGAACTTTGCGAGCAGCTCGAGTTCGTTATTGCGGCCGTATTTGTTGACGACGCTCATGAATATTTTGCCGAGTTTGTAGCCGCGCTTTTGGATGCCGAATTTGTCGCGCGCGGAGAGCCTTTTATAGGCGTACATAAGGTCAGTTACCTTTATGCCGCGAGGGCAGCGGACGTAACAATAATAGCAGCTTGTGCAGAGCCAGATGTCGGGGCTTTCCAGGACCTCTTTTCTCATTCCGGCGCGGGTCATGGCGATGAGCCTGCGAGGAGTGTGCGTCATTAAATGGCTTGTCGGGCAGCTGCCCGAACAGGTGCCGCACTGGATGCAAAGGGCGATCTGTTCACCGCCAGGAATTTGCTTCATTTCGTCGATAAAATCGAGAGTTAGCCGACCTTCACGTTGGATGCCTTTTTGTTCTTTCATAGGAATTCCTTGTAAAATGTTGTGAGAAATTGTTAGTGAGGCCACTCGATAACTTAATAGTCTTAACGCGTCAATATTTAAAAGTTTTTTTAAAAAAATTAGCAACTTTTTTGGAGTTTGGACGAAGATACAAGCATATGGCTATTGTTGGAAATACAATTAATGTTTCTGTGATTGGCCTCGGTGCTGCACTTCCGGGAGCCGGATTGTTTGGCGAATTTGGTTCTGCTCCAAGCGTTTCGGCCTATGCCTTGCAAACATCTCTGCCAGCGTCTTTCTTTGCGCCTGATAGTGTATCGATATACGCGACAGGTGGCAGCGTGAACGTACCAGGGCAGTTTGTGATATTGTGCGAAGGTGCCGGTGCTCCCGCCACACTAACGGTTCCGAGAAGGAATGATGGGTTGAGCGGCGTAATATCTGCCGTCAAAGGATTAAAATTTGAGATCGGAAAGGCGTGCCTTCCCGAGCATTATAGAGAGCTTGCAAGTAGAGCGGAAGGGGGCGACATTGAAGCAATGGCGTTGCTCCTGGATGGTAATGGTAAGGATATTCTGCGCTGGGTTCGCAGTGTGAGCGTCGGGCAGCGTAAGCGCTTGTCTGCAGTGCGAACTGGTAATCAGGTGGGGACCTTTATTCATTCTGTCGATTATGCATTTAAAGACCTAGCCGATGCCAGTTCGGGAAATGTCCGCCGTTTACGGGCATCTCTAAAGAATGCCATTAAGGCGATAAATCCGTACAGGCTGATAGGCAAACCTTTTACACAGGTAGTTGTGCGATTAATCGCCAGGCAGGCCGACTACGGCCTTAGAGAAGCAAAACAAATTGTCTGCGACCTTCAACTGGAAGACGTTGCACGTGTGGCATCTGCAGGCAGTGAATATGCACAGGGCCTTATCCTAGAAAGATATTTGAAAGGCGGCTCCGAGCTTGCGCTTTATATCGTTAAAAAATATCTCTTCGAACGACGCGCTGCTTGGGCTTTAGAAGCTTATGCAGATATCATAACTTCGGAAAGCATTCCTGAAGAGCGAAAAACAGAGCTTGTATCCGAACTGGCCCAGAAATACCGCGGAAGCACGCCAAGAGAAGTTGCCGAACTTGCGCGATGGTCATTAAGGGTCAATAAATTACTTGCCCGTATCGAAGAATACGTGAAGCAAAATTCGAGATTTCTATCTGCAGATTCAGGCGCCAAGGCGAATGAGATCGCGGCGGGGATCGATCATGTCGATGTTATCATGAAGTTGTCAGAATATTTGGATGGCCTAAAGCTACAAGCTGCCACAGCCAGAGGCCCTGCGCCGAAAAAAACGCCTGCCATTTGGAACAGAATTCCTTCGACAGGCCGTGGTAGTAGCGGTGGAGGTGGCCTATATTCGGAAGCGCCGGATGTTACGCCGGCTCCTATATTTGCAGAAACAATCGCGGCAACCTTAGAGATCCCGGCTTTAGTTCGCCAATATATTTCGGAACCGCCCAAGAACATCACTGCTGAAATGGTTGCAGCGGCTACCGGTGGGCGAGTTTTGGTGAAGGATAATGCAAATGCAATTAAGGAGATTCAACGCGTTTATGCGGAATTGGCAGATTCAAAGAGGTCCGATGTTTGGCAGGCTTTGGCTGATTTTATCGGGAAACCAAGAAACTGCAGGATAATGACGAGAGTACCGGCCATTTTTGCAAGTTTTGCCGATATGTCCAAGCCGATCTATTCTTCGAAACGCGCCCTCCCGCACCGGATATTTTTTCAACAGGCTGGAGCTGGAGTGTTCGAACTCATTGGGATAAAGAACAGAGGCGATATTCCAGTGTGGGGAAATGGATAAAACACCGCGAACTAAAAACCCCCAGCGCACAGGCACTGGGGTTTTTATTTTACAGCTTCTAATTACAGCGTCTGGCTTATCAGTGTTACGCCGACGATCAGCGAAACTATTCCGATCAGTACCTGCAAGATCGGCTTGCCGCCAAGCGTCTCTGTCAGCTTATTCGATACCGGTGGCAACGCCTGAATAAGCCCGCCAACTACCAAAAGCCCTGCTCCTATTGTTGCTACTGTCATAGTTTCCTCCCTTTTTTTGGGGACATGCATGTGCGTGTCCTCGGTTTGAATTTACGAGAGGAATCTTACGTGAAAGAAAAAAATCCTCAATACGCTGCGCGTATATATGTTGCGTCGGCATGTTGCGTTAGTGGGTGGCGGATAATGCCCTGGGCATTGCCTACCAAAAAGTCACTTTTTTCTACTCTCATTCAACTCTCTATTGATATGAAATGATATCTTTGCTAGTGAATAACAGTTCATGAAGAAACTCTTGCTAATTGCATTGCTCTTGCTTCCATCGCTCACCGTTCATTCAGCTTCCTATTACGTGGATACGAGGCTGCTTACGCAGGTAAGGCAGAATTCTCTTTCAGAGAGAGAGGTGCCGTTCGAAGCGTATATGGACACCGGCCTTTCCGAGCTTCCAAATAAAGGGAGCTTCGACGTGTCGCTCATGAACAACAAGATATTCAACGGCTCGTACGAGCAGTTCAATCTTTATCAGGCGGCTTTTAAGATGCAGGATATCGGCGGCGCGTTCGGCTTTTCTGCCGGACGGCAATTCTTTAGCCCCAGCTTCCACGCATACTTAATGGACGGACTTACCACCAAGATAGGCGCGGAAGATTGGCCGGTTGCGGTTACTTTCTTTGGCGGCGTTCCGCGC